>NZ_JAKLSP010000006.1:0-203067 GCF_022014505.1 Pseudomonas sp. PGPR40
TGCGTTTCTTCATGTATTACAACCGCACCAGGCTCCACAGCTACAACAACTACCTGTCGCCAATAGCTATGGAGCTAAAAGCGGCATAAACACCGTAACCGGTGTCCGGATTTACTTGACCAGTTCAGCCTCGCTCCTACAGGATTTTTGTCGACCCGACATTCGGCGGCAACCGCATACCTTGTAGGAGCGAGGCTTGCCCGCGAAGGCGTCCGCCGAGACACCACCGAAACACCAGAGACACAACATCAATGAACACCATCAATACCCTGGGCCCCAACACCCCGCGCATCGCCCTGATCGGCGAATGCATGATCGAATTGCAACAGCGCGCCGACGGCACGCTGCAACAAAGCTTCGGCGGCGATACGCTGAACACCGCGGTCTACCTGGCCCGTGAGTTGGGCAATGGCGGCACGGTGGATTACGTCACCGCCCTGGGCGATGACAGTTTCAGCGACGCGATGTGCCAGAGCTGGGCCAGTGAAAACATCGGGCTGGACATGGTCCAGCGCTTGCCCGGTCGCTTGCCCGGCTTGTATTGCATCCAGACCGATGCGGCCGGCGAGCGGCGTTTTCTCTACTGGCGCAACGAAGCGGCGGTGCGCGATTGCTTCACAACACCAGCGGCCGCGCCGATTCTGGCGGCGTTGCCGGATTACGACGTGTTGTATTTCAGCGGCATCACGTTGGCGGTGCTCGGCGTGCAGGGGCGGGAAAAACTTCTGGAAACCGTGATCGAAGCGCGGCAGCGGGATGCGCGGATTGTGTTCGACAACAACTATCGACCGCGCTTGTGGGCGTCGATCGAGGAAGCACGGGCGGCTTATCGCAGCGTTCTGCCTTATATCGATCTGGCGTTGCTGACGGTCGAGGATGAGCAGGCGCTGTTCCACTTTTCCGACTGCGCGGCGGTGTTTGCCGTTTACGAGCAAATGGGCACACCGGAAGTGGTGCTCAAGCGCGGTGCCGAGGCGTGTCTGATTCGCTGTGACGGTGAGTCGTTCGAAGTGCCAGCGCACGTGGTCGAACGGGTGGTGGATACCACGGCGGCGGGGGATTCGTTCAGCGCGGCGTATTTGGCTTGTCGGCTCAAGGGTGGCAGCCCGGTTGAGGCTGCCGCGGCCGGGCATCGGTTGGCGAGTCGGGTGATTCAACTGCCGGGGGCTCTGATCCCCAGATAAGCAGTGAATGGCCGCTTGCTGCGCAAACGGATCGCGGGCAAGCCGCTCCTACAAATGGGTGGTACACCACAACAGTGTGATCGCCACGGAATCTGTAGGAGCGGGCTTGCCCGCGAAGACGGCGGTACAGTCAACATTGATGGCGCCTGACATGCCGCTTTCGCAGGCAAGCCTGCTCCTACAACCGGTATCAGGGCAAGTCCCCACGCCACAGGGCCCAGATGCCACATCATCAATTCAGCTGAACCCTTACTCCTTGACACTCATGAACTCTTCCGCCCAACGAATATATTCCTCAGGCTGCGTATAGGTGTGAGTCAGTTCAGTGGCGTTCAGGTCCGATGCCTGAGTAAAGATCTGCCGCTGTTCGCGCAGGCTGTCGTACGTGGCCTTGATCGCAGCGAAGTAGGCGCCATGGCCATCGATGGTGATGCGCACGCCCAGTTCGGCCAGACGTTTGTCGTCTCGCAGCAGCGGGTTGCCGTAAGTGACCAGCATCAGCGGCACCCTCAGGTGTTCGGCGATTTGTTCCAATTGATCGAAGTCCTGCACGCCCACCATGCAAATCCCGTCCGCACCGGCCTGCTGGTAATGCCGGGTGCGGCTGATGATTTCCTGGATCGGCAAGATCCCTGCGTTGGTGCGGGCGATGATTGCCATTTCCGAGTCGACCCGGGCTTCGAGCGCAGCACGAATTTTGCCGACGCCTTCGGCAACCGTGATCAGGTCGGTGGACTTGCGGCCGAATTGCGCCGGCAACAGGGTGTCTTCAATAGTCAGGGCGGCCACGCCGGCGCGTTCGAGTTCGACGATGGTGCGCATGACGTTGAGCGCATTGCCATAGCCGTGGTCGGCGTCGGCGATCACCGGCAATTGGGCCACGCGGCCGATGCGGGTGGCCTGCTCGGCGAACTCGCTCAGGGTAATCAACGCAAAGTCCGGGGCGCCCAGCACCTGCAACGACGCGACCGAACCACCGAGAATCCCCACTTCAAAACCCAGATCGGCGGCGATACGTGCCGACATGGGGTCGAAGACCGAGGCGGTGTGATAGCAGGCATTGGAAGCGAACAGTTGGCGGAAATTACGGCGTAAATCTTGATGAGACAGCCTGGACATATGAGTTCCACCAACACAAAGGAATGGAAGGGCTTGAGCAAACGTGTCAACGCCGAAGGAACAAAAGGCTATCACGGGGGCGGGTGAGCAATTATGACGAATTTGCATGGGGCATGCTGTGGTCGATATGCCGGTGCCGCTGGGCGACGCCTTTTAAGCTGGATTGACATGAATCCTGGCTTCGACGCGATCCCCTGTAGCAGCTGCCGAAGGCTGCTACACAATCACGCCGCCACTGCCTGCTGCTGTTGATTGCGCAGCGGCACGGCGCGGACCGAATTGCCGGGTTGCAGTTGCAGGCGTTTGGCAACGAGCCGGTCGACGATCAGGCTGTTGCCGACCAGCCGCGCCTGGGCAGTGGTGATGCGGCAGTTTTCCAGGCGACGGTTGTGGATCAGCCACACCGGGGCCTGATCATCGGGCGTGCCGATGGCCAGCTCCAATCGTTGGCTGTCACGCACCGTGCGGATTCTCGACACCGGGGCTTCGATCACCGGGCCGGCGTCGAAGATGTCGATGTAACCCTTATGAGCAAACCCCTCGGCGGTGAGGATCTTCAGCGCAGGTTCGGTGTTCGGGTGCGGTTTGCCGATCACCGCTTGGGCCTGTTCGGTGAGCAGGCAGGTGTAGAGCGGTTGGCGTGGCATCAGCTCGGCGATGAACGATTTGCTGCCTAGCCCCGACAAATGATCGGCATGACTGAAATCTTTCTTGAAAAAGTGCCGGCCCAGGCTGTCCCAGAACGGTGAGCAGCCTTGTTCGTCGGCACTGCCACGCAGTTCGGCAATGAGCTTGTCGCCGAACAAGTGAGGGAATTCGGCAACGAACAGCAGGCGCGCCAGCGACAGCAATCGACCATTATTGCCGTGGCGTTGATCGTGTCGCAGAAACAGCGAACAGATTTCCGATTGGCCAGTCATTTCGTTGTTCAGGAACAATGTGGGGATCTGGCGCTGAATACCCAGGTCCGGCGACGAGCTGACGGTGAGTCCGACCCGGTAGTTGTACCAGGGTTCCCGCAGGCCGACGGCGCCCGCCAGGGCACTGACGCCGATCACTTGTTGATCATCGTCTTCGAGCACGAACAGGTAATCGGCGTCTGCGCGTTCGACCTGTTCGGCAAAGGTGCGCTGAGCCCAGCGCACT
Source organism: Pseudomonas sp. PGPR40 (assembly GCF_022014505.1). NCBI lineage: Bacteria > Pseudomonadati > Pseudomonadota > Gammaproteobacteria > Pseudomonadales > Pseudomonadaceae > Pseudomonas > Pseudomonas sp. PGPR40. Next base: position 3,450 of record NZ_JAKLSP010000006.1, read on the forward strand.
CGCAGGGCCAGGCGCTCCTCGTTGACCGGCAGGGTCGTGAAACCGGGGCCGGCCCGTTGCACCAGATCCAGCAGGGCGGGCATGTCGGTGACTTGAACCGGGCGGACAATCATGATGCAACTCCTTCTTCGCGCCTGTTCGGGCACTGTCGTTGGGCACGGGGCCGGTGGTGGCTCACAGGGCGATCAATCGGATCGCACTGGCGTCGGTCACATTCAGGGCCGCGCACATCTCGGCGCTCAAGGCCACCGGTTGTCCGGCGTGGTAGTCCAGCTCGGCAACAATGGCGCGGTAACCCTTCAACGAATCGTTGCTCACCAGATAACTGCCGCGGGCATCGATGGCTGAGCCAGGGTGCACCGCAGCGGTCTGGCTTTGGACGATGGAGCGAATGTTCGAGGTGCGTGCGTACAACGTAGGGCCACCGTCGAACAGGTCGATGTAGCTGTTGGTCTCGAAGCCTTCGCGTTCAAGAATGTCGAAAGCCTCCTGACCATCAGGATGAATCCGGCCGATACATGCCTGTGCAGCCAGCGGCAGCATTGGCACGTAGATGGGGTATTGCGGCATCAGTTCGGCGAGAAATGTCCGGCTCTGCAGGCCGCAAAGCCGTTCGGCCTCGACGTAGGGCAGGTCGAAGAAATGTTTGCCCAGTGCATCCCAGAACGGTGACTGGCCCTGTTCGTCGCTGTAGCCAACGATTTCGGTGATCACCGCTTCGGCAAAGCGCGCCTGGTGGCCGGCAATGAACAGCAGTCGCGCCCGGGACAGCAATTCGGAAAACCGCGTGCGTTCCAGCGTCGTATCGATGTGGAAGCCGCGCAGCAAAGTATGACCAGTGAGGTCGTGGCACAACGACAACGCCGGCACCCCGTGCTCGATGTTCAGCTCCCGTGAAGCGCTGGTGAAATGGCGGTTGCGCAAACTGTAGAACGGCTCGTTGAACCCTGCGGTGGCGAGGATTTCCGAGCAACCGACCAGACGGCGAGTCGTGAGATTTTCCAGCACGAAGAAATAATTCTCCGGGCCAGGACCCTGGACGTCTTTTTCGAATGAAGCGCTGGAGTCGAGAATTTTCTTGCGCAGTTGTTCGGTGTCGTCCGGCAAGGACGTGACCCCCACCAGACTGTCGCGCGCCAGTTGTTGCAACTGGTGCAGGTCGGTTAACTCCACCGGGCGTAAGACCAGCATGGATGTACTCCTGTATCAAAGGGTTCGGCGATTTGCACCGAACCTGACTATCACTGTCGGTTACCACGCATTAAATCGGCGGTCGCCTGAATTCGTGTCAGACGCTGCTCTTTTTCTTGTCAGCCATTGCTTGGGTCGGGTAGGACCGTGCTGGCACCCAGCTTGTTGAGAAAAAATAGATAGACCAGACCCAGGGTAATCCAGATCAGGCCGAGCTTCTGCGCATCGACACCCATGTTGTACATGATGGCCGCGACGATGATGAAGCCGATCACCGGGCAGATCAGGTGACGGATCACCTGGCCGGACTTCTGCCGACGCCAGTAGTAATTGATCACGGTCAGGTGCAGCAACATGAAGCCGCTCAGGGCGCCGAAGTTCACCAGGGAGGTGAGGGTGTCCACCGAGTTGATGAACAGGTAGCAGATCACCAACGACAGCACCGCCACCAGATAAATGCTCATGTACGGCGTGTTGTGTTTCGGGTGCACCTTGGCCAGCACTTTCGGCAGTTTGCCGTCCCGTGCCATGCCGAACAACAGGCGCGAAACCGCCGCTTGCGAGGTGATCGCGACGGCTACGCCCCAGGCCAGGGCGGTGGCCACGGCGGTCAGGGTAGCCAACCAGCTGCCAGCGGCGATTTCGGCGATTTCATAGAACGCGGTGTCGGCGGACTTGAAGCCCAGGCCGGCGGCCAGGTCGGTGGCAATCCAGGTCTGCACGACAAAGATCACACCCATCACCACCAATGTGATCAGCGCAGCCTTGCCGACGCTGCGGCCCGGGTCGCCCTTGATCTCTTCGGCGAGGGTAGAAATCGCATCGAAACCAAGGAACGACAGCACGGCAATCGACACTGCTTGCATCAGCAGGGCGAAGTTGAATGTCTCGGGGTTGTACAGCGGCGCCAGAGTCAGCTGACCGTTACCGCCGCCGCTGTGCAGGGCATTCCAGGCATAGAACAGGAAGATCCCCAGCACCACCAGTTGCGCCAGTAGAAAGACGATGTTCATCCGCGCGGTGAAGGTTATGCCCCGCAGGTTGACGAAGGTGGCGCTGACCAGAAAGGCCAGGATGAAGCCGACTTTCGGGATGTCCGGGTACAAATGATTCAGCGCCATCGCCGCGTAGACATAGAGCAGCGGCGGAATCAGCAAATAATCGAGCAGCATCAGCCAACCGGCGATAAACCCGACATGCGGGTTGAGGCCGCGTTGTGCGTAGGAATACACCGAACCCGCAATCGGAAAGGCCCGGGCCATACTGCCGTAACTCAGCGCTGTGAACAGCATCGCCACCATGCCGATGATGTAGGCCAGCGGTACCATCCCCGGGGCTTCGGCGTTGACATAACCATAAACGCCGAACGGTGCGATGGGGATCATGAAGATCATCCCGTACACCACCAGGTCCGTCAGTGACAGGCTACGTTTCAACTCTTGCTTATAGCCGAATTCTTCTATTTCCATGAAGCCCATCTCCTTGATATGAAAGCAGCTGTGCTGCGAGTTTGAAGCTATTGCGCTACAGCAGCGGCGCCAGATAGTCGGCCCAGCGACCGATGTCCTCGGGTGTACGCAACAGATCATTGCGCACCTCGATCAACACCGACTCAAGCCCTCGTGCATCGCCGTGGACCGGCACAGTCACGTCACCCAGCGGATTGATTTTGTATGGCTGATTGCCGGCGACTTTCAAGGGATGCCGACTCAGCCCGTCGATCACTCGCTGGGCGTATTCCCTGGCCTGCCCAAACAACACGCCGACTTCCAGTGTTCGTGGCTGGCCATAATAGATCGGTGTGAAACTGTGAATCCCCACCACGCGAACCGGTCGACCTTGCGCCACACGGGCGTCGATCAAGGTTTGCAAGCGTGCATGAAAGGGCTTGAACAAGCAGTGCCGGCGATATTCGCGAGTGACCTCGTCCAGCTCCCGATTGCCCGGCACCTGATAAATCTCGCTCTGCAACGCAATGCTGTCCGGCGCATGGCGCGGGCGGTTGAGGTCGATCAACAGCCGTGAATAATTAGCGGCCAACAGGGTGGCGCCCAATGCTTCGGATAAGCCCTCGGCCAACGCCAGGGCGCCGATGTCCCAGGCGATGTGTTCGCGGGCGGCCTCATGGCTCAAGCCCAAGTCATTTAATCCGGCCGGGATAAACCGACTGGCGTGTTCACACACCAGAATCAGCGGGTGCCCGGAGGCTTCCCGGCTCAGGGTATACGCCGGCTGGGTATAGAGCCCCCGTTCAGCGGACTCAGTACAAGCGCGCATAGTGCTCACACAGGTCGGCGGGCGAGAGCTGTTCCGTCAACTTCAGTTCTTCGGTTTTAAGGGCGAACCAGGTGTCCAGCAAGGCGCGCGGCAGGGCTTCGAGCAACGCCTCGCTGGTGCGCAGGCACTCCAGAGCCTGGGACAGAGAGACGGGCAGGGCGACGATGCCGCGGGCCTGGCGTTGCTCTTCATCCAGCGAATCGGGGATTTCATCGGTGATCGCGTTCAAGGCCAGGCGCTGCTCGATGCCCAGCCGACCGGCAATCAACAACGCGGCCATGGCCAGGTGCGGTGAGGCCGTGGCGTCCATGGCGCGAAATTCCAGGTTGTACTGCGCCGCCACGGCTTTGCCGCCCAGACTCACGGTCGGGCAGATCCGCAGCGCCGCTTCGCGATTGCGTTCACCGAGGCAGGCATAAGAAGCGCTCCAGTGATGGGGCTGCAAGCGCTCGTAGGAAACCGGTGTCGGCGCGGTAAAGGCGCAGAGCGCCGGCAAATAGTGCAGAACGCCGGCGGCCCAATGCTGACCGAGGGTCGACAGGCCGTTGCCGGTGGCGGCGTCGTACATCACCGGGTGGCCGGCCAGATCCTGCAGGCTCACGTGCAAATGCACGCCATTGCACACCGCCTGCCCGGAGGTCTTGGGCGCGAAACTCAGGTCCAGACCCATTTGCCGGGCGATCTCACGGGTGATCTCGCGCACGTTCACCGCGCGGTCGGCAGCGGCGACACCGAGAGCCGGGCGGCAGGTGATTTCGTATTGGTGCTTGCCGTATTCCGGCAGGAACATCTCCGGCTCCACACCGCCGGCACGCAGTGCGCTGAGCAACCAGCCGCCGAACTCGGCGCCCTGGCGCTGAGCCTCAAGAGAAAACGCCAGGGGCTCAGTCGTGCCGCTGCCGAGGTTGAATTCATGTTCGAACGCGGCGTTGATCTGCAGTCCCAATTCGTCGCGATAACGCTCCACCTCGTTGCGCAACAGCGTGCGCGGACAGGCGCCCCACGGGCGGCCATCGGTTTCGCGAATGTCACTGTGAATGAAGTCCAGCGCCGGGGCATTGGCGTCCGGGCCGTTGTTGACGGTCACGCGGCTGCTCAAGTCGGGGATCAGCCGCAAGTCTCCATAAGCACCCCATGGATTGCCGGAGGCAATGATGTCTTGCGGGGTCAGGGCGCTGTTGGCCGGTACCCAGCCGCAACCCGCCACTTGATAGGCATCGAGTTCGTCAGTGGGAAAGGAACGGCCGCGCGTCACGCCGATCAGGTCGGTGGTGACGATCGTGGTCATCGGCAGTGGCGACAGGCGAGCGCTCATGGCTGCATCTCCTGCAACCGGCCGAGCACGGTCTGGGTGTCGGTGATCCAGCAGTAGCCCTTGATGGCATCCAGGCAGGCGTGATGCCGTTGTTCCGTGTAGGTGGCGCAGGCATCTTCGACCAGCGTTACCAGATAGCCGCGGTCGGCGGCATCGCGCACGGCCATGTCGACACACTGGTCAGTGACGATGCCGGCGATGATCAGGTGCCGGGTTTCGAGGTTGCGCAGCACGTAGTCGATGTTGGTGGAGTTGAAGACCCCGGAAGAGGTCTTGGGCAGCACGATTTCGTTTTCGACCGGCGTCAGGTCATCGATGATTCGCGCGTGCGGGCTGCCCTTGGGCAGGTGCATGTCCGAGAGTTTGTGGTCCAGCGAGCGGTCGCGACCATCGGCAGTGAGGCTTTCGATGAGCGTATGCAACACGTTTTGTCGTGCTTCGCGAAAGGCACTGAGCAACCGGCGTTGATTGGGCACCACCTGCATGTGGGCACGGGTCAGAAAATATTCGGCATCCGGTCCGTTGAGGTGCGGGTCGAACTGCGGCTCGAGCCAGGCACGCTGCATGTCCACCAGCAACAGCGCGGTGTGATCGGCGGCAAACGGCAAGTCCCGGGGCGAATGGTGGGGGAGCGTGAACATCCTTATTTATCCTCCAGCAGGTGAGTGTCAAAGTCGGTTCGCAGGGCGTCGATGCCTTCCAGGCGATCGGCCAGATCGGGGCTGCGCAGGGATAGACAGGCAACCAATGCTTCAACCTGGGCCAGCGCCGGAACCATCGAGTCGAAGGCCGACGCCGATTCCACCGGTGCACTGATAATCAGGTCGGCCATTTCCCGTAGCGGTGATGCATAGATGTCGGTGAACAGCACGACCCGCGCATGTCGGCTCTTCGCGGCATTGGCGACCCGCAGAGCCTGGGACTGGTAGCGGCGATAGTCGAACACCAGCACCACGTCCTGACGCTGCACGTCGAATAACCGGTCCGGCAATTGCGCGTTGTCTTCCAGGGCAAAACAACCGGGCCGCAACAGGCGCAGATGGTTGAGCAAATAGTTGGCGAGGAAACTGCTGAAGCGGCCGCCGAAGCAATGGACCTGATGGCGGGTGTCGAGCAGCCATTCGATCAGAATTCGTACATCTTCGGGTTGGGTCAGCGCCTGGGTGTCGACCAATGCCCGATGGCTGTTCTCCAGATAGTGGCTCCAGGGATCATCTTTCTTGAGATGAGCGCGGGGTTGCAACAGGGTACTGGGAGAGCGCAGGCGATCGTCCATATCGCTGAGCAATGCGTCCTGAAACTCGGCATAACCGCTGAAACCAAGCTTCTTTATCAGCCGCACAATGGTCGGATCGCTGACACCGGCATGTTCGGCCAGACGTGACATCGGGCCCAGTCCGTTTCGCGGGTACTGGTCCAATAAGGCACGGATGACTTTGCGTTCCGACAGCGTGAAGTCCAGGCCGCAATCGGTGATCAGGTCTCTGAGTTGGGGCATCCGGGCTCCTGCTGGATGGATGTGTCTGTTTTATTTCACAAACTGCTAAAATAGTATTTATGTAACGTGTGCTACATGTCTAGTGAATTATCTCACGGATTTCCCAAGCCCAAAAATGGGGCGAAACGCCCGTGTGAGCAGGGCTACGCGGATGTTGATTGACCTTGTAGGACATCGACCATAGTGGTGTCAGAGATCGCTACTTCTCGGGGATGAAACGGGGTTGTGAACCCGATCGACTGCTTGAAACGAAGCACCCTGAATCGCGCTTCTTGCGGCACAATGACCCGGTTTTCCGCGGCATCGTGCCTTTTTCATCCCATCGACAGAGTGATCTTCCGTGCAGGCGACCCGCTTGACCCTGATGTGCCACGCTCGAACCGTCGCACAAAAACTGGCGTGTTTTCCTACGAATGAGCCATTGGAAATGGATGGGCAATTGGAGAAGGGTTCGCGTTGCCGCCAGTTCAAGGGCACCCCCCGTTTGCTCTGTGGCCCGGAACTGCGGACCCGGCAAACCGCTGAGCTGTTTGGCAACGACATCGAGATTGTCGCGGCACTGGCAGATTGCGATTTCGGACGCTGGAAAGGCACGTCGATCGACGACCTGCAGAAGTCCGAACCCGCGACGCTCCAGGCCTGGCTCAATGACCCGACGTCGGCACCTCACGGCGGAGAATCAGTGGCGCAACTCGGTGAGCGGGTGGCTGCATGGTTGAATAGCCTTGAGGCGACGCCGGGGCATTTCGTTGCCATTACCCATCCTTTTGTCATTCGCGCCGCACTGACGCAGGTGCTGCAGGGCGCGGCATTCAACCAGATCGACGTCGAGCCGTTGTCGGCCATCGAGTTGCGGTTCAACGGTCGCTGGCGGCTACGCTTGATGGGCACGGACCCTGAGGGAGCGCGTTGATGAAAAAACTTCTGGTCATCGGTGTTGGCGCCGGCAATCCCGATTACATCACGATGCAGGCGGTGAAGGCGCTGAACCGCGTCGATGTGTTTTTCCTCATGGACAAGGGCCAGAGCAAAGACAAACTGATCGACCTGCGCCGCGAGATCTGCGAGCGCTACATCACCGGTCATGACTACCGCTTCGTCGAAGCCCACAGCCCGGAGCGGGAGCGCGGGGATGTGGACTACAAGGCCAGCGTCGAAGATCTGAACCGCGCCAAGCAGCAGACCTTCGAGCGGCTGATCAACGAGGAAATGACTGACGAGCAATGCGGCGGTTTTCTGGTGTGGGGCGATCCCGCGTTATACGACAGCACCATTCGGATTCTGCAGGCGATTCTGGCGTCAGGCCGGTGTGTGTTCGAGTTCGAGGTGATCCCCGGGATCACCAGCGTGCAGGCGTTGGCTGCGCAACATAAGGTGCCGCTGAATCGCATCGGTCGCTCGATTGAAATCACCACCGGCCGGCGGTTGGCAGCGGGGCAGGTGAGTGACGCCGACAGCCTGGTAGTGATGCTGGATGCGCAAGATGCCTACCATCATGTGGCCGATCAGGAGACGGAGATTTACTGGGGAGCTTACCTGGGGACGCCGGATGAAATCCTGATCAGAGGCAAGCTCAAGGATGTCGCGGATGAGATTGAGCGCGTGCGCAAGGCGGCGCGGCTGGCGCATGGGTGGATCATGGATACCTATTTGTTGCGCAAGTCTTGAGGTAGCGGGTGTCTGGTCTTACGCCTTCGCGGGCAAGCCTCGCTCCTACATTGGACCACCGTGCCCCTACTGTAGGAGCGAGGCTTGCCCGCGAAGGGGGCCCTCAAGAACACCTCAAAAAATCGCCTTTACCTCACGCCCAAACCGCTCCCGATATACCGACGGTGGCACGCCGACCACACTGCGAAACGCCACCCGGAAACTCTCCACCGAACGATAACCGCAGTGCTGGGCAATCTGCTCAGTGTTCTGGCGGGTGCTCTCCAGCAACTCGCGGGCCCGGGCCAGACGCTCATGTTGCAACCATGCCTTGGGCGGCAGGCCGCTGGCTTCGGTGAACCGCCGCAGGAACGTGCGCTCACTCATGGCCGCTTCGCTGGCAAGGTCGCGAACCTCCAACGGTTCGTGCAGACGCTCCCGTGCCCATTGCATGACCCGCGACAGATCGCTGCGCGGCGTCGGGCTGACCGGTGACGGAATGAACTGCGCCTGACCGCCGGTGCGTTGCGGCGACATCACCAACCGCCGCGCCACCGAGTTGGCCACCTGAGTGCCGAAATCCCGCGCCACCAGGTGCAGGCAGGCATCGATGCCCGCGGCGCTGCCGGCCGAGGTGATCAACTGACCCGAATCGACGTAGAGCACGTCCGGGTCCACCTTAATGTCCGGAAAGCGCTCGGCCAGTTCAGCGGTGTAACGCCAATGCGTCGTGGCGCCGTGACCGTCGAGCAAACCGGTGGCCGCCAGTACAAAAACTCCGGAACAGATCGACAGTAACCGCGCGCCCCGTGCATGAGCCTGGCGCAAGGCGGCGAGCAAGGGTTCAGGCACCGCCGCGCTGCGGTCGCGCCAGCCGGGGATGATGATGGTCCGGGCTTCTTCAAGCAGTTCCATCCCGCCGTCGGCCAGCACCTGAATGCCGCCCATGGCGCGCATCGGCCCTTGGTCGACGGCGACGATACGATGCTCATACCAAGGAAAATCGAACTCCGGCCGCGCCAGGCCGAAGATCTCCACGGCGATGCCGAATTCGAAAGTGCAGAGGCCGTCGTAGGCCAGAATCGCGACCAATCCAGGGGAGGGCTGCATTTGGCGGAAAATTCCCGGTGAGTGTCTTGTGCGCCACTGTAGCGGCAAGCGCGGGGCAGATAAAGTCTTCCCACACCCACCGAGACTTTGGAGTACAACCCATGCCCAGCCTGGTTCGCGAAATTCCCGCAGCCCCGTCTGCCATCGCCCTGATGCATTTCAGCAACCGTCTGACCTTTGAGACCGACTGTTCCGACGTCTACGGCAGCCAACAGGCCGGCGAGGTGGATTTTGTCCTGGTGGACGTGCGTGGACCGTTGGCGTTCGAACGCGGACATGTGCCGGGCGCGATCAATATCCCGGGGCGACTGATCACGGCTGACGGCCTGGCGGCTTATTCGAAGTCCACGCTGTTCGTGGTCTATTGCGCAGGGCCCCACTGCAACGGCGCCAACAAGGCCGCGGTGAAACTGGCGGCGCTGGGTTACCCGGTCAAGGAGATGATCGGCGGGGTGACGGGGTGGCTGGATGAGGGGTTTGACTTGAGTGTCGCGGTTGCACGCACCACAACGGCGGTCATTGGTTGCGAATGCTGATGAAGCGAAATTCCTGTAGGAGCGAGCTTGCTCGCGAAAGCGGTGGGTCAGGCAACATCAATGTTTGCTGTGCCGCCGTCTTCGCGAGCAAGCTCGCTCCTACAGGGTTTCGCGGCTTACCTGACTGGCATTGGGGCTGTTGAGGACGCCGCCCACCACTGATCGAGCGTCGTCTGCAACCAGCCAAACACAGCTGCATAGCCGGCGCTGTCCTGTGGCCCCCGAGGCAACGGCGATTCTTCGGCAAAGTGTCCATTGAGGATCGCCACCGATTCGGCATTCCACTCCGGGTGGAACTGCAACCCCACCCGCGTCGCCCCGACGCGGTACATCTGCTGCTCACACACGTCACTGCTGGCCAGCAATTGCGCCTCTGCCGGTAGATCGATCGCGTCTTCGTGCCATTCCAGCACCTCCAGCACCTGGCCATCGGCAAAGGTCACGGTGGTCCAGCCAGTTTCGGGATGAGCCATGCGCCGCACATTCCCACCCAGACTCAGCGCCAACAACTGCGCTCCCAGACAAATCGCAAACACCGCCGCGCCCTGATCCAGACTACCTGCCAGCCACTGACGCTCCGCTTCCAGCCAGGTCGGCCCGGCGTTGGATTCATAAGGCCCGCCCAACAGGATCACCGGTGCCGACCTCACGGGCGGCAACTGGCCGAGGTCGGCGCGAAACACGTTCAGCGTAATGCCACGGGACTGAGCCCATTCGGCAATGGCGCCAGGACCTTCGGCAGGATGATGCTGGATCAGGTTCAACGTGGGCATCACGGTTCTCTTCCGGGGGATGGGGTGGCGGGGTCAATGTGCCGCAAAAAAAGCTTCATCGCCAGTGCGACTCTTCAATCGGATAACACCCGAAACCTTGTAGGTTTTGTCTGAAGTGAAGGATTGTCCTACAGCCCCTGCACCGCTTTGGCGCACGCTTCAAGTGCTTTGAATTCTCTGGCTGTTTTTTTATAAATATTTGTCGCCTAAACACAATTTGCCCGCCTGAAGCCACTCTAGACTGCCGGCCACTTCGGTTTTCACTAACCGAAAGTTACCAATCGAAAGCTGCCAATAAAGCCTCCGCACACAGGAGTTATGAATGAAGAAGCGCGTGATGTTCGGTGCCCTGGCACTGTCGATGTTGTCCCTGACCGCCGTGGCCGAAGACGCCAAGCCGATCCGCCTCGGTATCGAAGCCGGCTACCCGCCGTTCTCGATGAAAACCCCTGACGGCAAACTCACCGGTTTCGACGTGGACATCGGCGATGCGTTGTGTGAGCAGATGAAGGTGAAGTGCACTTGGGTCGAGCAAGAGTTCGATGGCCTGATCCCGGCCCTGAAGGTCAAGAAAATCGACGCGATCCTGTCGTCCATGACCATCACGGATGACCGCAAGAAGAACGTCGATTTCACCATCAAGTATTACCACACCCCGGCGCGCTTCGTGATGAAGTCAGGCACCGACGTCAAGGATCCGCTGACGGAGCTCAAAGGCAAGAAAGTCGGTGTGCTGCGCGCCAGCACCCACGACCGTTTCGCCACTGAAGTGCTGGTGCCGGCCGGCATCAACCTGGTGCGTTACGCTTCCCAGCAGGAAGCCAACCTGGACATGGTCGCCGGTCGCCTCGATGCGATGCTGGCCGACTCGGTCAACCTGGACGAGGGTTTCCTGAAAACCGACGCCGGGAAAGGCTTCGCCTTCGTAGGCCCGACCTATGAAGACCCTAAATACTTCGGTGGCGGTGCCGGCATCGCTGTGCGCAAGGGCGATAAAGAACTGGCGGACAAATTCAACACCGCCATCACCGAAATCCGCGCCAACGGCAAGTACAAGCAAGTGCAGGACAAGTACTTCGACTTTGACGTGTACGGCCATTAATAGGGCTTTTTCACCGATCGTTCCCACGCTCTGCGTGGGAATGCAGCCCGGGACGCTCCGCGTCCCAGAAGACGAACGCGGAGCGTCCGTTGAGGCATTACCGCGCAGAGCGTGGGAACGATCGTTAGGGCGGCGTATCCGGGAAGAGATGTTAGGCTTTGCCCCGAATCCTGCGCTTTGTGAAGGAAGGTTTATGTTGAAGTTACTCGCTCTGCTCACGCTCCTGGCGTCCACCGCCGTCCACGCTCAAACCCCGCTGCACACCGATCTGCCGCTCAAGTACCTGGAGCAGGCTGACGCTGAATCCCGCCACCAACCCTTGGTGATTTTCCTGCACGGTTACGGCAGTAACGAGCAGGACCTGTTCGACATCAAGGATGAATTGCCGCCGCAGTACAACTACCTGTCGGTGCGGGCGCCGATGACGATGGAAGAGGGCAGTTACCAGTGGTTTCGCCAGAAGGGCGAGGGCGCCTATAACGGTGAGACGGACGACCTGAAGGCCAGCGGCCAGGTGCTGCGGGATTTTGTCGCACAAGCGGCGAAGAAATATCATACCGAAGCGAACAAGGTATTCCTGGTGGGTTTCAGCCAGGGCGCGATGATGTCCTACGAGGTCGCGTTGCGTCATCCCGGCGCAGTGGGTGGAATTGCGGCGTTGAGCGGGCGCATCCTGCCGGTGCTCCGTTCCGAGCTCAAACCGGATGAAAAACGCCAGCAGCTGGCGATTTTCATCGGTCATGGCACCGCCGACACACTCCTGCCCTATAACGACGGTACTGAGGCCGACAGCCTGTTGCAGCGCCTGTCACTCAAGCCCGAATTTCATGCCTATCCAGGTGTTGGCCACAGCATCAGCGTCACCGAGATGAAGGATTTGAGTGCCTGGTTGCGGCGCCTCAACCCCTGAATCGATCGGGTTTATTTGCCGCTGACGATTTGTTTCACCAGCGTTTCGTGGCCGGTTTTGTCGTTGGGGCGGGAGATGATCTGAACGATGGCCATGCGTGTGCCGGAAGCGGCCATTAGAGTGCTGTCGAGTGTCATGCCACCGCCTTGGGTGGCGGTGCTATCGATCTGCCGAAGGCCCAGGCCTGTGCTTTTTTGGGTCAGGCTTTTTTCGCTGGTTTTGTTGAAGTCCGGCAAAGCGTTGCGCTGCTCGGTGGCGAAGGCGGACACAGTGGCGTCGAGGAATTCACCGTCGTTGTCCTTGACGTTGGCGCCGCCGGGAAGGGTGTTTTCAGCGGCGATCACCACGGTTTTGGTGGTCTGGTTGGTGTACATCGTACCTGTCGCCCCGGCAGTGCCGGTGGCCGCATCACCGGCCGGCAGCGGGTTGGCGATGAAGCCCTTGGGCAGGGTGAAGGTGAACTTGCCGCCGAGCATCGAGACCTTCTGGGGCGGCGCTTTGTCGCCGGCAGTGGCCTTGGCCGCCTGCGCATTCATGGCACTCAGACTGGCAGCCGCCATCAGCAGCAGAACAACGGCTTTTTTACTCAACAATGACATTCAAACTCTCCTGGGAATGATCCGCGCTTTGACGGTGATGATCCCACGGATCGCGATTTGTAGCAGCTGCCGCAGCTGCTACGTTCTCACCTTGGACGCAATGCCAGCCGTTTAGTGATCACCAGCATCCCCAACGACACGCCTATGCCCAAGACAAATCCCAGCCACCCAAACCTCGGCAACGCCAATGCCAGCACCAGACAAAACGCCGCAAACGAATACATCCCGGTCGCCGTCGCCCTGAGCAATGCCGCGGTAAACGCTGGCCCGCGAGTCTGCTGAGAGAAAACCGCCATCACACTGCCCAGCACCGGGAATACCGCGAGCAGACCGGCGGCTGGGTGGGTCTCATCGCGGTCTCCCGCCCAAACGCCTCGACCAGATAATCGATAAACACCCAGGTCTTGGCCGGCACCAATGTGCGGCTCGAGTAGTACAACGAGATCGGTCCCGCGTCGGCATGCCAGTCCGGCAACCGGTGATGATGCCGTCAGTGGCCGCGTTGATCGAGTAATTGATCGTTCCCACGCTCTGCGTGGGAATGCCTCACCGGACGCTCCGCGTCCGCTTTTTGGGACGCGGAGCGTCCCTGGCTGCATTCCCACGCAGAGCGTGGGAACGATCATGAGTAGGGTTACCGCTCGATGGCCAGTGCCACGCCTTGGCCTCCGCCGATGCACAGAGTGGCCAGACCCTTTTTGGCGTCTCGCTTGATCATCTCGTGCAACAGGGTCACCAACACCCGGCAACCCGACGCCCCAATCGGATGGCCCAGGGCAATGGCACCACCATTGACGTTGACCTTGTTCAAGTCCCATTCCAGATCCTTGGCCACGGCCAAAGATTGCGCGGCGAAGGCTTCGTTGGCTTCGATCAGGTCCAGTTGATCGATGGACCAACCGGCCTTGTCCAGGCAACGACGGGTGGCCGACACCGGGCCGATGCCCATGATCGCCGGGTCGACGCCCGCGTTGGCGTAAGCGGCGATTTTCGCCAGCACAGGCAGCCCCAGCGCTTTGGCTTTCTGCGCACTCATCAGAATCACCGCAGCAGCGCCGTCGTTCAGCGAAGAAGCGTTACCGGCAGTCACCGAGCCGTCCTTCTTGAACGCCGCTTTCAGTTTGCCCAACGAGTCGGCGGTGGTGCCGGCCCGAGGCTGTTCATCGGTGGCGAAGGACAGCGGATCGCCCTTGCGCTGCGGGATCAGGATCGGCGTGATCTCATCGGCAAACCGCCCGGCTTCGATGGCGGCCACGGCTTTCTGCTGAGAAGCGGCAGCGAAGGCGTCTTGTTGCTCGCGGGTCAGGCTGTATTTCTCAGCCAGATTCTCGGCGGTGATGCCCATGTGGTAATCGTTGAACGCATCCCACAGGCCATCGCTGATCATCGTGTCGACGATCTGTGCGTGACCCATGCGTAACCCCGTGCGGGCACCGGGCATGACGTAATTGGACAGGCTCATGTTTTCCTGGCCGCCGGCGATGATCACTTCGGCATCGCCGCAGCGAATCGCCTGAGCCGCCAGATGCAGCGCTTTCAGGCCCGAGCCGCAGACCTTGTTCAGGGTCATGGCCGGCACGGCGAAGGGCAGGCCGGCCTTGATCGCGGCTTGACGCGCGGGGTTCTGGCCGGCACCGGCGGTCAGCACCTGGCCCATGATCACTTCATCGACCTGCGCCGGGTCCAGCCCGGTCTGCGCCAACAACTGGCGGATCACCGCAGCACCGAGGTCAACCGCAGACACATTGGCCAACGAGCCCTGGAAGCTACCGATGGCAGTACGAGTGGCGGCAACAATCACGACTTCTTGCATGGAAGGATTCCTCACTGGGCAGCGAACTGCATTTCCGGGACGTGGTCAGGCACGATCAGTTTACCAGCGGTCTTGGCGACGATTTCCTCGACGCTGACGCCCGGCGCACGTTCCTTGAGTACGAACGCGCCATTCTTGATTTCCAGGTAAGCCAAGTCAGTCAGCACGCGTTTGATGCAACCGGCGCCGGTCAACGGCAGGCTGCAACGCGACAGCAGTTTCGACTCGCCGTCCTTGGAGGCGTGGGTCATGGTGACGATGATGTTGTCCGCACCGGCCACCAGGTCCATCGCACCGCCCATGCCCTTGACCAATTTACCGGGGATCATCCAGGAGGCGATGTTGCCTTCGACGTCCACTTCGAATGCGCCCAGCACGGTCAGGTCGATGTGGCCGCCGCGAATCATCGCGAAGGACTCAGCGGAGGAGAAAATCGACGCGCCGATCCGCGCGGTCACGGTTTGCTTGCCGGCGTTGATCATGTCGGCGTCGACTTCGGCGTCGGTCGGAAACGCGCCCATGCCGAGCAGGCCGTTTTCCGATTGCAGCATGACTTCCATGCCTTCAGGGATGTAGTTGGCAACCAGGGTCGGAATGCCGATGCCGAGGTTCACGTAGTAGCCATCCTGCATTTCGCGGGCGACGCGCTGAGCCATTTGTTCGCGGGAAAGTGCCATTGTTGTTATTCCTTCATTCGGTCCGGGGGCTGGGGATCACTTACGTACGGTGCGCTGTTCGATGCGCTTCTCGAACGTGCCGCAAATGACCCGGTCGACATAGATGCCAGGGGTGTGGATCTGCGACGGGTCCAGCTCGCCGGGTTCGACGATTTCTTCGACTTCGACCACGGTGATCTTGCCGGCGGTGGCGGCCAGCGGGTTGAAGTTCTGGGCGGTGTGGCGATAGACAACGTTGCCGAAATGGTCGGCTTTCCAGCCTTTGACAATCGCGAAGTCACCGGTGATGGATTCTTCCATCAGGTACTGGCGGCCCTTGAATTCGCGGACTTCCTTGCCATCAGCCACCGGAGTACCGACGCCGGTCGCGGTGAAGAATGCCGGAATGCCGGCACCGCCTGCGCGCATTTTCTCGGCGAGGGTGCCTTGGGGGGTCAGGACGACTTCGATTTCGCCGCTCAGCAGTTGTTTCTCGAACAAGGCGTTTTCGCCGACGTAGGAGGCCACTACCTTGCGGATCTGCCGGTCCACCAGCAGCACGCCGAGGCCGAAGCCGTCGACGCCGCAATTGTTGGAGACCACGGTGAGATCACGCGTGCCTCGGTACTGGATCTCGGCGATGAGGTTTTCCGGAATCCCGCACAGGCCGAAGCCACCGGAGATCACGGTCATGCCGTCTTCAAGACCTGCCATCGCTTCCTCGTAGGAATACACGCGCTTGTCGAACCCTGCCATATGCACCTCTTTTATTCTTTGTGGGCGGCTGGCTAGCCGGATGGGGAGGGAGTGTCTCGCTGGAGGATTTATTTGTTAAGTTGATTTTTAAGGTTGATTGATAGATAAAACTCACCAATGTATTGCGTTGGAGACATCGGCCATGACCGTCAAACAGATCCGTGCATTTCTGGCCGTGGCCCAGAGTTTGAGTTTTGCCGTGGCTTGCGAGCGGCTGCACTTGTCCCAGTCGGCGTTGAGCCTGACCATCAAGGCGCTGGAGGAAGGCTTGGGCGGGCGCCTGTTCACGCGCAATACCCGCAACGTCGCACTGACCGCCGAAGGCGAATCACTGCTGCCACTGGCTCGTCGATTGATTGCGGACTGGGACAATGCCGAGGATGAACTGCGCCAACGCTTCACCCTCCAGCGCGGCCGCGTGACCCTGGCGGCAATGCCGTCGTTTGCAGGCAATCTGCTGCCATCGATCCTCAAGACCTTTCGCGCGCGTTACCC
Source organism: Pseudomonas sp. PGPR40 (assembly GCF_022014505.1). NCBI lineage: Bacteria > Pseudomonadati > Pseudomonadota > Gammaproteobacteria > Pseudomonadales > Pseudomonadaceae > Pseudomonas > Pseudomonas sp. PGPR40. The sequence goes on from NZ_JAKLSP010000006.1 coordinate 20,128, forward strand.
CAAGGTCAATGTCACGGTGAACGACGTGATCAATGAGCAAGTGCTGGAAATGGTTCGCGACCGTCAGGTGGAATTGGGCGTGGCGTTCGAACCGACCCAGAGCTCGTCGCTGGAATTTACCCCGTTGTACATCGACCGGTTTGTAGCGGTGGTGCCCTCTGATTCACCGCTGGCGGACCTGGGCGATATTGATTGGCAGACCTTGCTCAAGGAACCGTTCATTACCTTGCAACGACCATCGACAGTACGGGTGATGCTCGAAGAGCATTTACAGACGCGCGGTATGAAATTGCCAGTGGAGTTTGAAAGCCATCAGTTGGCGACGGTCGGGCGGATGGTCGCCAGCGGATTGGGCGTCAGCGCGGTGCCGGCGTTGTGCGCCGGGCAGATGCGCGAGTTGGGCGCGCGTTGCATTACCCTGCGCGATCCGGTGGTGGAGCGGGCAATCGGCGTGCTGACCGCGGGGCATGAACTGTCGGCGGCGGCGCAGGCGTTGTTCGATATTCTCAAGGCCGAAAACCTTGGCGAGCGCCTGTCCGTGTACTGAAACGGTCACCCTGTAGGAGCGGGCTTGCCCGCGAAGGCGTCAGTACATCCAACATTGATATCGCCTGACACTACGCTTTCGCGAGCACGCTCGCGCCTACAGGTATTGGGTTTCGCCCGTTCTGGCGGATCACCCGGGCAGGTTGGCTTGCCCGGGTGATCACCTGCCCTTATTTACGCGCCTCCAGAATCAGGTTGAACGGCGTTTCCGTGGCCCGCCGGAATTGCGTGAATCCCGCTTCGGTAAAGACCTTGCGCAACCGTGCCTCACCTGCCTGGGCGCCGAGCCCGAGGCCGACCTCCTGGGACAGCGAATTGGGTGTGCAGACAAAGGTCGAGGCCGCATAGAACAGTCGTCCCACCGGAGTGATGTTTTCGTCGAGCGTGTCGTTGGCGAAGGGCTCTACCAGCAGCACCGAGCCGTCGGGTTTGAGCGATTCATAGGCATGCTTTGCGGCGCCGACCGGATCACCCATATCGTGCAGGCAGTCGAAGTAGCAGATCAGGTCATAGTCGTCGCCCGGATAGCTCTTGGCGGTGCCCTGGAAAAACCGTGCCCGGCCGGTCACGCCACCTTCTTCGGCGCGCTGGGTGGCGACAGTGACGGAAGGCGCGTGGTAGTCGAAACCGACAAACCGTGAATTTGGAAACGCCTGAGCCATAATCACGGTCGAGGCGCCGTGGCCGCAGCCGATGTCCGCTACCTTGGCGCCGGTTTCCAGTTTGGCGACCACTCCGTCGAGGGCCGGCAACCATTCGTTGACCAGATGCGCTTTGTACCCTGGGCGAAAGAACCGTTCCGTACCGCTGAACATGCATGGATGGTGATCGCCCCAAGGCAGGGCGCCGTTGCCGCGCATGGCGTTGACCAGTTTGTCCTTGTCATAAAAAAACGACGCGACCACTCCGACACCGCCGGCCACATAGACCGGTGAGTCTTCGATCGCCAGCGCCAGGGCTTGCTCTTCGGGCAGGCGGAACTGGCCGTCGCGGTGTTCCATGTAACCGGAGGCGGCGTGGGCGCTGAGCCATTCACGCAGCAGGCGGGTGTTGCAGCCGGTTTTTTCGGCAAGTGCTTCGGGGGTGACTGGCTGACTGTCGGCCATCGCCCGGTACAGACCGAGCTCTTCGCCGAGGATGACGTTGGCGAGCATCGCTGCGCCGCCCATGTCGCTCACCAGTTTGCCCATGAAGTCATTGAGTCTGGCCTCGTCCATCATGTGTGCTCCTTCAGCAGGATCACGGTCCAGAGGCATTGTTTGTCGAGGCATGCACCTTTGGGCGGTGATCGTGGGAATGAACAGGACGATAACCGCGTCCTGGCCCCCTGACGGGGGTAATCAACAAGTCTAGTTCGTGTATCCCTCTGTATCTGACTGCCTGTCCGATACAGTGGCCTGAGAAGAGCGGCGTTTGTGACACAGCCCCGACACACCGCGGCGCTTGACTGTGCCTGCCGGCCGGCACTGAGTGTTCAGACGCTGGAGACCGGATCCCAGGATGAGATCGATACCATGCAGACTCCCCTCACATCAGCGAAGACGAGCGTCGGACTAGGCTTGCGCCGCGCTTTAATGAAGGACCTTCAAGCCGCCCCGGTAGGCGCTTTCGACTTTCTGGAAGTCGCGCCGGAAAACTGGATCGGCATCGGCGGCGCTCATGGCGCGGTGTTTCGCGCCCTGGCCGAGCGTTATCCGTTGTCCTGTCACGGCTTGTCCTTGTCCTTGGGCGGGCCGGCGCCGCTGGACGTCGGGTTTGTGCAGGAAGTGCGGGTATTCCTCGACCACCACAAGGTGCCGCTGTACAGCGAACACCTGAGCTATTGCAGCGATGACGGGCATCTTTACGATCTGCTGCCGTTGCCGTTTACCGAAGAAGCGGTGCAGCACGTTGCCGCGCGGATTCGTCAGACTCAGGACATCCTTGGCCGGCGCCTGGCAGTGGAAAACGTCTCCTACTACGCCGCGCCACAACAGGACATGGACGAACTGACGTTCACCAATGCGGTGCTGCGTGAGGCCGATTGCGACCTGCTGCTGGACGTCAACAATGTCTATGTCAACTCAATCAATCACGGTTTTGATCCGCAGGCTTTTCTGGCCGGCATCGACGCAAGGCGGGTGGTTGCGATGCATGTGGCGGGGCACTTTGATGAGTCCGACACGTTGAAGATCGACACCCACGGCGCCTCGGTCAAACCGGTGGTCTGGTCACTTCTGGCCGAGGCATATGCGCGATTCGGTGTACGGCCGACGCTGCTTGAGCGGGATTTCAATTTTCCGGCGTTCTCTGAGCTGGTGACCGAATTGCAGACCATTCGCCGCCTGCAAGGTGAGAACCGTGGATAAGCCGAGTTTGTATCAGCAGCAAAACACATTGACTCGCTATTTGCGCGACCCCGACCACAGTGCGCCGCCCGCCGGGATGGACGTGGCACGGGCGCAGGTTTATCGCGACCTGGTGTTTTCGAATCTGTCGTCATTACTCAGCGGCACTTTTCCGGTGCTGGTGAAGATTCTCGGCGATGATCATTGGCATGTATTGGTGCGGATCTTCCTGCGGGATCATCGTGCTCAAACACCAAAATTCGGCGAGATCGCCCAGGCGTTTGTCGAGTTTCTCGTCGCTGAGCCGCAGGCGTTGAACGATGCAGTGTGGCCGCCGTTCATGGTTGAGCTGGCGCATTACGAATGGGTCGAAATGGCGCTGCAACAATCCGAAGCCGAATCGTTGCCGGTCAGCGATGCCGGGTTGTTGCTGGAGCGGCCGTTGCAGGTTTCGCCGTTGGCCTGGCCATTGGCGTATGGCTGGCCAGTGCAATTAGTGGGGCCGGATTACCGGCCGGACACGCCGCCAGTTCAGCCGACGTTGCTGTTGGTTCGTCGGGCCGAGGACTGGAGCGTGAAGTTCGCTGAGTTGAATCCGCTGGCCTGGCGGTTGTTGCAGCGAATCGAGGCGTTTCCTCAGCTCGATGGCCGGACGCAGCTGGAAGGGCTGGCGATGGAGGCGGGGATGGTTGGGTCGCCAGAATTCATGGACAGCGGATTGGCGTTGCTGCGGCAGATGCATGGGGAAGGGGTGATCGGCATAGTCGCCTGACCATACACAATTTCCCAAACACCCAATGCCCCTGTAGGAGCGAGGCTTGCCCGCGAAGGCGGAGTGTCAGCCAATATCAATGTTGGATGTGCTGGCCTCTTCGCGGGCAAGTCGGATCGCCGCACCGCTCGCTCCTACAATGATGTAGTCTGAGCTGGCAACCTGAGCTCAGCACACAACCCACCGCCCTCGCGATTGCTCAAAGTCAGCGATCCGCCAATCGCCAACGCCAGTTGCTGCGCAATCGCCAACCCCAACCCGGTTCCCCCCGTACTGCGATTACGCGAATTCTCCACGCGGTAGAACGGCTCCATCACCTGCGCCAATTGCTCTTCGGCAATCCCCGGCCCACGGTCCATCACCTTCACCGACAAGCTGCCATCAGCCTTCGTTTCCACCCACAACTCTGCCGCGCCGGCGAATTTCAGCGCGTTGTCTATCAGGTTCACCAGCACCCGCCGCAAGGCATGGGGTCGGGTGTCGATCACGGCAGCGCTTTTGCCGCCGAGCTGCACGTCTTTGCCCATGTCCTGGTAGTCGAACACCAGGCTGTCGAGGAATGAATCCAGATCAGTGCGACGACTTTCCTCGGTGGCACCATGAATGCTGCGGGCATAGGCCACGCCTTCGCGCACCAGATGTTCCATCTCGCTGAGGTCGTTCCACAGTTTGTCTTTCTCGCTGGAGTCGTCCATGAATTCGACGCGCAGTTTCATGCGCGTAATCGGGGTTTGCAGGTCGTGGGAAATTGCCGCCAACAGTTGCATGCGTTCCTTGAGGTAGGCCGCGATGCGCGCCTGCATCGCATTGAAGGCTCTGGCGGCATGGACGACTTCGGTCGGGCCTTTTTCATCCAGGCGTACGGCGTGGGTGTTGGGGTCGAGGGTTTCCACCGCTTGGGCGAGGCGGGTGAGCGGGCGGATGGCGATTCTCACGGCGAGCCAGGTGCAGGCAATCATCAGTGCCAGTTGCCCCAGCAATACCGCCGGTAACCACGGCGACAACGGCACCATCGAAGGCCGCACATCGACGGTGACGGGGCTGCCGTCCTTGAGTTTCAGGTGGGCCTGAAAGTGTTTTTTCGGGCCTGGAATGTCGGTAAAGGTGAGTGGGTATTCATGGCCGATGGCGGCCTGAATCGAGGTCACTGCAATCGGCACATCGCTGGGCGCCATGGGCGTGCCCGGCGAACCTTGATTCAACAGATAGCCATAGTTGGTGCGTTCCAGACGCTGCAACCAGTTCGGGCGCTCGTCAGCGGGCAAGCGGTCGAGGATGGCGAGGGAGGTCGAGACATCGGTTTCCAGATTGCCCAGCATGGTGTTTTTCGCACTTTGGTAACGCTCGTAGTACTGCGCGCCAAAGGACAGCGCCTGGGCGAGGATCAGGCCAATCAGGAAAATCAGCGATAGCCGCGAGGCCAGCGTACGGGGCCAGTGCAGCGCAAGATTCATGATGGCGCACCGAGCACTTCTACCGGCAGGGAAAACACATAACCTTCGCTGCGCACGGTCTTGATGTAAGCCGGTTCTCGGGCATCGTCCAGCAGACGCTGGCGCAAGCGGCTGACCAGCAAATCGATGGAACGGTCGAACAGATCGGCATCGCGACCTTGAGTCAGGTTGAGCAATTGGTCGCGATTGAGTACCCGCTGAGGATGATCGAGGAACACCCGCAGCAAGCGATATTCCGCGCCGCTGAGGGCGACCATGGTGCCGTCCTCATCCAGCAGATGTCGGGCCGAGGTATCCAGACGCCAGCGACCGAACGCCAGCAGGCGACCGCTTTCGGTGACAACCAGATTCGGCGGCAGCATCCGTGTGCGTCGCAGCACGGCATTGATGCGGGCGAGTAACTCACGGGCGGCGAACGGTTTGACCAGGTAATCGTCGGCGCCCATTTCCAGGCCGACGATGCGGTCGGTTTCATCGTTGCGTGCGGTGAGCATGAGCACCGGCGTGGCTTTGTGTTTGCCGGCACGCAGCTCGCGGCAGAGCACCAGGCCATCGTCGCCCGGCATCATGATGTCGAGCACGATCAGGTCCACCGGCGTGGTCTCGAGGAAGGCGCGCATCGCCCGTCCATCCGCCACGACGGTGGTGCGCAGACCGTTCTTCTTCAGGTAGTTGCCTACCAGTTCCCGGATCTCGCGGTCATCGTCCACGATGAGAATGTGATCGACGTGTTCCATGGTGACCAAGCCTCTTGAATGGGAGTTGCCGCGCAGTCTATCGGGCCTTGTCCCGCTCGCCTGCTGTCGATTGTATTGCAGTGTATCTGGCGTATCGACGGATACACGGGGACGCAAAAAACAGCCGATTTCAGGGCAATGCTGTTCACAGTCATGCCTACCTTTGTGGCGAGCGAGCTTGCTCGCGTTGGGCTGCGCAGCGGCCCAAAAAAATCTGACAACCATTGCCGGTTTTGGTGAGTGCTACGCACTCAAGCGGGAGCAAGCTCCCTCGCCACAGGAGGGTTTTGTATCGCTGTGTATCGCAGGCCTGCGCTGATACGTAGTGATTTACCCGCGCCTGTTCTGGACACAGACGAGATACCTCGCGGGTTTTAAATAGGTTCCATCGAGGCAAACCCAACCGCCTCGGCTCAATCAACAATTGACCTATTGAAGCGCAGAGGAACCCACTATGAACACCAAAGCCGTCTACGCCGCCTGCCTGTTTGCCGCCCTGAACATCTGCACCTTGTCGGCCCGCGCCGAAGCCGATGTAACCCCTCAAACCTACACCTACGGCACGCACCTGGATATTCAGAAAGTGCTGTCGATGAAACAGGACGCCAGCCCTGCCTGCGGGATTGTGAATGCCCGGATGACCTACCTGGATTCCCAAGGCAAAACCCAGGTTCTGGATTACAGCAAATTCGCTGACGGCTGCAACGAAGGCAACTGAGTCCTTCGACTACCCATTGCCCATTCCCCTTTGAAACAGGAAGAACATCATGAACAACGTCACCCGCTTTTTGACCGCCATCGTTTTCTCCGTAACGGGCGCCGCCGCCCATGCCAACGCTGCGGTTGAACAAAATACCTGTGGCAGCAGCACCTGCTTCCAACTGACTCCGCTGCTGACTGAGGATGGTTCAAGCCGGACGCCACAAGGGCAACTGGTTGCGGAGAATGGCTACAGCCGGACGCCACAAGGGCAACTGGTTGCAGAGAATGGCTACAGCCGGACGCCACAAGGGCAACTGGTTGCAGAGAATGGCTACAGCCGGACGCCACAAGGGCAACTGGTTGCAGAGAATGGCTACAGCCGAACGCCACAAGGGCAACTGGTTGCAGAGAATGGCTACAGCCGGACGCCGCAAGGGCAACTGGTTGCAGAGAATGGCTACAGCCGGACTCCACAGGGCCAACAGCTCGAAAACCAGATGGCTTGAGGTCACGCACTGTTCCTATGAACGCAACATTTCCAGTGTGGGAGCGAGCCTGCTCGCGATGACAGCAGCACATTCAATATCTATGTGACTGCCAGACCGCCATCGCGAGCAGGCTCGCTCCCACATGGGACTCGTATCCCAAGGTGATCCCCATGTTCCTCATCGCTTTCCTGGGTGGCATTCTGACCGTCCTCAGTCCCTGCATCCTCCCGGTCGTGCCGTTTCTGTTTGCCGGTGTTAAACGTACACGCTCCTCAATCCTGCTCACCCTTGGCGGCATGGCCCTGACCTTTGTCCTGATCTCCAGCCTGGCCGTGGTCAGCAGCGACTGGGTGATACAAGCCAGCAACACCGGCCGTCATGTGGCGCTGATGGTGATGGTGCTGTTCGCCCTGTCACTGATCTCCGCCCGCATCGGTGGGTGGCTGGCGCGCCCGTTCGTGCTGCTGGGCAACCGCCTTGATCCCGATACTCGCAAAATGTCTGGCCCGTCAGGCTCGGTGATGATCGGGGTCGCCACCGGTCTGCTCTGGGCGCCGTGTGCCGGGCCGATCCTCGGGGTGATCCTCACCGGCGCCATGCTGCAAGGCGCCAATGCGCAGACCAGTCTGTTGCTGCTGGCGTATGGACTGGGCAGTGCGTTGTCACTGGGGACCTTGATCTTCGCCAGTCGCGGCCTGGTCAATCGCTTGAAACCATCGATTCCGCTCACCGGTTGGCTGCGTCGCGGCACGGGGGCTGCGGTGTTGGTCGCTGCGGCAGTCATCGCCACCGGCACCGACAACACACTGCTCGCCAGCACCTCATCCGAAGGCGTCACCACGGTTGAACAGCGGGTGCTGGAAACTGTACCGAAAGTGATTGATTACTTCGTCAGCAAGGTCAAGGCCGACTCGACCATGGACGCGGCCAAAGGCCCGATGCCGTCACTTTCCGGCGCGGTCGAATGGCTCAACTCGCCAGCGCTGAGCAAGGATTCCCTGCGCGGCAAAGTGGTGCTGGTGGACTTCTGGACGTACGACTGCATCAACTGCCAGCGCACCTTGCCCCATGTGAAGGACTGGGCGAAGAAATATGAGAAGGACGGTCTGGTTGTGATCGGCGTGCACACCCCGGAATACGGTTACGAACGCATCATCGACAACGTCCGCGATCAGGTGAAAAAACTCGGCATCTCCTACCCGGTGGCGATCGATAACGACTACACGATCTGGCGCGCCTTCGACAATCAGTATTGGCCCGCGCACTACCTGATCGATGCCAAGGGGCAGGTGCGTTACACCCATTTTGGCGAGGGCCGGTACGAAACTCAGGAACAGATGATTCGGCAGCTGCTGGAAGAGGCCAAAACACCTAATGCCAGTTAAACCGCTTTTCGTAGGAGCCCGGCTTGCCGGCGAAGGCATTCTTATGGGCACCTTCGCCGGCAAACCGGGCTCCTACATTGGCCAAAGCACCTGTCGCGTCACCGGTTTTCGGCGAAGCAAGCCAACCTGTTATGGCGGCGTTACAAATGGACGACCATGCATCGGAGAATGCCATATTTCGTGAATTCTCCGGACGATCGGCAGGACGCCGGCGTATCCGGGAGCGATAGTTTGTGGACGACGGGATCACTGCCGACTCTGTCATCACCCTCAAGAAAAGGATGTTGCCATGCCTAAATTCATTATTGAACGCGAGCTTCCAGGCGCCGGCGCGCTGCCGCAACAGGAGCTCAAAGCGATCTCGCAAAAATCCTGCGATGTGTTGCGCGAGATGGGACCCGAGGTGCAGTGGCTGGAGAGTTACATCACTGGCGACAAGATTTACTGCGTGTACATCGCGCCGAACGAGGGACTGATCAGGGAGCATGCCCAAAAGGGTGAATTTCCCATCAACAGCGTTTCCCGGGTCATGAACATCATCGATCCCACCACGGCGGAGTGAGCCGGACACGTCCCACCCGCAACGGAGCAGACTTCATGAGCACACCCATTGACCTCACTGCCCTGAAAAACCGTCAGATGACAGCGTGGGCCAGCGGCGACTATGCCGTAATCGGCACTACCTTACAGATCGTCGGTGAACAACTGGCCGAAGCCTGCGACCTGCTGTGTGATGAGCAGGTGCTGGATGTCGCCGCTGGCAACGGTAACGCAACGCTCGCCGCCGCACGCCGGGGCTGCAAGGTCACGTCCACCGACTACGTGGCCAAGCTGCTTGAACGCGGCGAAGACCGCGCACGGGCGGAGCACCTGGACGTGACTTTTCAGGTGGCCGATGCCGAGGACTTGCCGTTCGAGGACGCCAGTTTCGATGCCGTGCTTTCGACCTTTGGCGTGATGTTTACGCCGGATCAACCCAAGGCAGCAGCGGAACTGGCGCGGGTGTGCCGTCCTGGCGGGCGGATCGGGCTTGCCAACTGGACGCCTGAAGGCTTTGTCGGTCAGATGTTCAAGACCCTGGGCCGCCACATGCCGCCACCGATGGGCGCTCAACCGCCATCAAACTGGGGCTCAGAAGCCTGGTTGCACTCGCAATTCGACCAGCGCGATTTCCAGCTCCAAGTGACACGGCGGCTGTTCAACTTCCGCTATCGCTCTGCCGCGCACTTCATCGACACCTTCCGCACCTGGTATGGCCCGGTTCACAAGGCTTTTGCGACCCTGCCACCTGAAGGAGGCACAGCCCTGGAAAACGACCTGACCGAACTGCTGAATCGCCTGAACCGGGCGGGGGAGCGGTCGCTGGTGGTGCCCAGTGAATACCTGGAGGTAGTGATTACACGGCGCTGAAACGACAACACAAATTCCCTGTGGGAGCGGGCTTGCTCGCGAAGGCGGACATTCAGTCAACATCACTGTGAATGTAAGGTCCTCTTCGCGAGCAAGCCCGCTCCCACAGGGATATGTGCAGACTATCTGACCAGCCCGATCACTCATCCAGCCGCTCGGTGTACACAACCCACACACTGCAGGGCATTTTGTACAGCAGATGCTCCACCGTGCTGCCGAGCAAGCGGCCCATGCCGCGATGGCCGACCCGGCCCATGACAATCACGTCGACGCCATAGGTTTCGGCATAACGGGTCAGCACTTTGGTCGGACTGCCCATGAGCATGTGCCGTTGCTCCGGCGCGATGCCGTTGCGCGCGGCCAACTCATTGAATGCATCCTCCTGAAAGTCGAACAGGGTCTTGGCCTTGTCCGAAGCAAAAAACGCCGAACCGTTTTCGAAGCTGAACTCGTCCGAGCTGATAGACGAAAGGTCATAGGCGTAGACCACGTCGAGCTCGGCGTTACAGGCACTCGCCAGTTTTGATGCTTCGTGCAGAATCCGGTCATTGAAGCTTTTGTATTGATCATCGCGATGGAACGGATCGACCGCCGCAACGATCTTGCGCGGCAACGCATGAATGGCATGGCTGACGAAGTGCAGCGGCACTGGGCATTCGCGCAGCAGATGCACGTCGAGCGGGGTAAACACCAGCCGCGACAGCCGTGATTGATGTTCCAGCGCCTTGATCAGCACATCCATTGGCTGCTCTTTGAGGTGAGTCAGGATTTCCTCCAGCGGATTTTCGACCCAAACCACCTCGGTGGTGACATGGACACCGATCTTGCGCAAGGGGCGGGCCTGTTCTTCAAGCCACTGGTGGTGGCGCTCGACATACCCCAGACGCATCTGTTCCAGGGCCTTTTCGTTGACCAAACCGGCGGTCGCCAGACCCTCCAGATAGTCGAAAGCCACGATGTGCAGGGCTGCATCCTCGGCCTTGGCCAGTGCTGCGGCACGGTCGAAGGCGGGGCTGTGTTCCATCAGGGGCGAGGCGACCAGCATGAAACGTGCTTGACCAGACATGACAAACCTCCCGTTCAATACACCCAATCCTTTAATTATTGACCATGATCGGTCTCTCTTCCGTGGGGTTCATGCGATGGGTGTCGCGCCGACGTTTTAATGTGGGAGCGGGCTTGCTCGCGAAGAGGCCGGTACATTCAACATTGATGTCGACTGGCACTCGGCCTTCGCGAGCAAGCCCGCTCCCACAGGGGATTTGTGGTGTTCACTTGGTTAAACAACCTTCGCGCCCCGTGCTTCCAGCAATTCCCGTAATACGGAACGGTGGCAGTGTGCCTCTTCCTCGCAATAACACCCCACCGCCAGCGACGTTTGATGGGAGAGGGCGGCCAGCAGGTCGAGCAGCTGACTGGGCGCGGGATGGTTCATCTCGGCCTTGAACTTGCGCTTGAAGGCTCCCCAGGCCTTGGCATCTTCAGCCGCTTTGGCTTCGGCCACCAACTCGGGGCTGGGGGACAACAGCGGTTGCCACACATCGTAGAAATCCCGGCTGGCAAATTCAGCCTTCGGTACGCCCCGAGGCGGGCGGCGTACCGTGCCCAGGCGCAGGCCTTCATTCGTGGTGCGGGGTGAGCCGAGTTGGACGATGTGGATGGGCATGATCGCAGTGCCTATTTGAGCCGCGAGCTATCGAACCACTCCAGCGCCGTGCGCCAGAAGCAGATACCCAGGAAGTACGCCGACATCAGCAGCCACAGGCCCATCACCAGCGGATTGATGACCGGGTGGTTGACCACCAGCGACAAGCTGCACAGCAGCCAGATGGCCGTCACGGCAATGTTGATCGGCATGAACCGGCGCACGCGGAACGGGTGCAGGAATTTCATTCGGGTCACGGTCAGCAGCGCCAGGCCGATGACGGTGAGCAAGGTAATCCATGGGGACGGGTCGACGATGTACAGGCATAGCGCAACTACGTTCCAGGCGGCGGGGAAGCCCTGAAAGTAGTTGTCTTTGCTCTTCATGTTGACGTTGCAGAAGCAAAACAGCGATGACACCAGAATCAGCGACACGGTCAGCAGCAGGGTGTAGTCCGGCAACGGGATATAGCGATAGATGAACAGTGCGGGAATGAATACATAGGTCAGGTAGTCGATCACCAGATCAAGGATCGATCCGTCGAAACTCGGAAGCACCGATTGCACATTCACCTTGCGCGCCAACGCGCCGTCCAGACCGTCGACGATCAGCGCCACGCCTAGCCATAGCAGGCAATTGGTCGGTTGGTTCTCCAGCAAGGCAAGGGTCGCGAGGAAGGCGGTGACCACGCCAGTGGCGGTAAAACCATGGGCACCCCATGCTTTAAGCCTGGCAATGTGTACGGCGGATATCACGGGGGCGTTCTCCAGAAAGTGAAGCAGGCCAATGATCGCCCTCCTGTTGAGGGCGTCGGCAAACCGGGTCGGGTTGCAGGTATCGACCGGATTTTCGGGAATAAGGTTCACCACCTATGAATCTTAGCCTCCACGCAAAAAAGTACCCCGGAAATATCCGGGGCACGTATTGAGCGTCAGAAGTATGAAGGGCAAGGGCAGCACACAGAACGTCAGCCAGACGGAGTTGGCGGAATGTCTGGCGAGGACTATCGTTGCCTGACTGAGTTTCTGCCCATTGATGAGGACGTCGTCATGAACACCAGCGATTTGCTTGAGCAATTACTGCGGGCCAGCCAAGGCTCGCAGTCGCAACAAGGTGTCGGTGCGGCGTCAGCTCAAGGAGGCTTGGGTGGCCTCGGCGGGTTACTTGGTGGTCTGCTGGGCGGCGGCGCGGGCGGTGGTGTGAGCGGGGGCGGTCTGGGTGGATTGCTCGGTGGTCTGCTGGGCGGCGGATCACCCATGGGCGGTTCGACGCAAGCGCGCTCGGGCGGCACCAACTACGCAGCGTTGGCTTCTTTGGGGATGATGGCATTCCAGGCGTATCAGGCCTGGCAGCGCAGCCAGGCCTCTGCACCCCAACAGGCGCCGCGCACCGTTGACCTGTTGTCTGGCCCGGAAATCGAAGACCACAGCCACGCCATCCTCCGAGCCTTGATCGCCGCCGCCAAGGCCGATGGCCGCATCGATGAGGCCGAGAAACACATGATCAGTACCGAAATCGGTCGCCATACCGATGATCCGCAACTGCAGCAATGGCTCGATGACGAAGTCGCCCGGCCACTGGATGCCGTCGATGTGGCGCAGTCCGCCCAAGACCCAGGGATGGCCGCCGAGATGTACCTGGCCAGCGTGATGTTGGTGGATGATCAGCAGAACGCCGAACGCAATTATCTGGATGAATTGGCCGCTGCGTTGAAGATCGAACCAGAGTTGCAGGTGCACCTGGAGCAACAGGCCAAGAGCAGCGTTGCCTGAACGTTTCCCCGTAGGAGCCCGGCTTGCCGGCGAAGGCGTTTTCATTGGCGCTGCATGACGTGAGGCCGCCTTCGCTGGCAAGCCAGCATCCTACAGATGCCGTGAACGCCGCGAACTCCGTAGGAGCCCGGCTTGCCGGCGAAGGCGTTTTCATTGGCGCTGCATGACGTGAGGTCGCCTTCGCTGGCAAGCCAGCTCCTACAGATGCCGTGAACGACGCGAACCCTGTAGGAGCCCGGCTTGCCGGCGAAGGCGTTTTTATTGGCGCTGCAGGACGTGAGGCCGTTTTCGCTGGCAAGCCAGTTCCTACAGATGCCGTGAACGACGCGAACCCCGTAGGAGCCCGGCTTGCCGGCGAAGGCGTTTTCATTGGCGCTGCATGACGTGAGGTCGCCTTCGCTGGCAAGCCAGCTCCTACAGATACCGTGAACGACGCGAACCCTGTAGGAGCCCGGCTTGCCGGCGAAGGCGTTTTCATCGGCGCTGCAGGACGTGAGGCCGTTCTCGCTGGCAAGCCAGCTCCTACAAATGCTGGGCCCGTCTGTCCGGCCAATTTCAACGCCAATGGAATTTTTTTCAGGCACCGCCGCTCTGCTGATAGAGACGTGCTGATCCAGCGTCCTGCCACTGGCCTCAGAGTGAGAAAATTATTCCATGACTGTCCTGACACGACTTGAATCCAGGCCTGCCCACGAACACGCGATAGTAGCCGCTGGCGGCGTAAAGTCGTTCTATGAACAGTTGTTGCTGAGCGACAACACCGACGTGCAAGGCGGGCGCGGCGCGACAGTTTTTCAGCAGCAAGGCCCGTGCTCTGTTTTTCCTGAGTGCGGTTGCTCCGACCAAAGGGGTGGATGGCGCCGGTTTATCGAACTCAAACCAGTCTTCTCTAGAACACCTTTATCAACGGGAGCGGTTTATGAGTCTGGAAGAACAGCTGTCTGCCACTGATCTGGCGTTGGTGCAACTGGGACGCCGTCTGCAGGCGGATGGTTACCGATTCATCACGCCGACGCCGCTGACCCATCAGCGCGTCAATTCCCGTGCCGAAGGCCGACGGGCGGAGACCCTGCGCGATGTTTTTGGCTGGTCGCGGCCGTTTGAGCCAGGGCTGTTGTCCGCGGATGAACAGCGCCAGTTGCAACAGGCGCAGGTGCTGGATGAGTGCAACGGGCGGCTGAAAAGCCGGGTGCGCTGGTCCAGTCTCGACGACTTGCTGTTCGTGCATTCGGCTTTTCCGACGGAAGCCGCTGATTCAGTATTCTTCGGTCCCGACACTTATCGGTTCGCCCAACTGATTCACGCCCATCTGCACCAGCATTTCGCCCCGATCAGGCGCGCCGTGGACATCGGTTGCGGCGCCGGTGTCGGTGCCATTCTGATTGCCCGCGCCCGTCCCGAAGCCGAGGTATTGGCGCTGGACATCAATCCGGCGGCGCTGCGCATGACGGCCATCAACGCCGCGCTCGCCGAAGTAGCCAACGTCAGCGTCGAGGCCAGCGATGTGCTGCAGGGCGTCGACGGATACTTTGATTTGATCGTCGCCAACCCCCCCTACATGGCCGACCCGGCCGAGCGTACTTACCGGCATGGTGGTGGCGCGTTGGGCGCAGAGCTGTCACTGCGGATTGTCGAACAGGCACTCGGTCGGCTGGCACCCGGCGGTTCGTTGCTGCTGTACACCGGCGCCGCGATGGTCGATGGCCGTGACCCGTTTCTGGAGGCCCTCGCTCCGCGCCTGGAGGCACCGGGATTCGGCTGGACGTATCGCGAACTCGATCCCGATGTGTTCGGTGAAGAGTTGTTGACCCCAGGTTACAAACGAGTGGAGCGGATTGCCGTCGTCGCGCTGACCGTGACACGTCTCGGCCCAGGCACGGGGAAAAACGTTGATGAGCAGGCGCCCGAACTTCGGCATTGAAGAAGAATACTTCCTCACCGATCTCGCTTCCCGCGTATGCCGGGGCAGCCTTCGGTGCCGGTGATCGAGGCATGCAGAACGGCGCTGGGTCAATCCTTCGCTTATGAAATGTTCCAGGGGCAGATTGAAGTCGCCTCACCGGTTTTCAGCAGCTTACCGGAGGCCGCCGACTACCTGGCTACCACCCGCAGCGCCCTGAAACGTGCTCTGGAACCGTTCGGCCTGGGCCTGCTCAGTGCTGGCAGTCACCCTTTGGCGGATTGGCGGATTCAGCAACCGACGGATCAGGCGCATTTCCATCAGCTGTTCGACGACTACCAGCGAGTGGCCCGGCTTAGTGTGTTGTCCGGGCTGCACGTACACGTCGAAGTGCCCGGTCATCTGGATCGTATTCGGGTCATGAACGAAGTCTTGCCATGGGTGCCACTGTTGTTGGCGCTGAGCACCTCGTCCCCGAGCAATGGACTAACCGGCGCGCCTGCATCGCCTATGACTGAATCATCTACGCTTTAAATGAGAGTTGCAGGCTGTCATCCCCGCAACTGGGAGGTCCCATGAACAGTCATTGGTGGTGCCGCCTGCTCTTGTTAATAATACTGATCGGGTTACCGACGGGTTCGACGACGGCTGCAGGCAGTGTCGTGGTACTGACCGTCAACGATGCTATTGGTCCGGCCACTGCCGACTATGTGGAGCGGGGCCTGGCGCGTGCGGTCACTGAAGGCGCGCAGTTGGTGGTCATCCGCCTCGACACCCCCGGCGGGCTGGACACTTCGATGCGCTCGATAATTAAGGCAATTCTGGCCAGCTCCTTGCCAGTGGCCAGTTTCGTCGCTCCCAGTGGCGCACGTGCGGCCAGCGCCGGCACCTATATTTTGTATGCCAGCCACATTGCCGCGATGACCCCCGGTACCAACCTGGGCGCTGCTACACCGGTGCAGATCGGCGGCCTGCCGGGAACCGCGCCCGAACCGCCGAGCCCACCCACCAGCGACAAGAAATCTCCGCCTGAGCTGCAGGATACCTTGACTCGAAAACAGATCAACGATGCGGCGGCTTACATCCGTGGCCTTGCGCAACTACGCGGACGCAATGCCGACTGGGCCGAACAAGCGGTACGTGAATCGCTCAGCCTGTCGGCCCACGAAGCGCTCAAACTTAAGGTGGTCGATTATGTGGCCAATGACGTGGCAGACCTGCTCAAGCAACTGGACGGCAAGAGCCTGAATGTCGCCGGTCAAACGTTGAGGCTGAGCACCGCCGGGGCTGCGCTCACCGATCATCCGCCTGATTGGCGCACACAACTGCTGGCGGTGATCACCAACCCCAGCGTGGCATTGCTGCTGATCATGTTCGGGGTCTATGGCTTGATATTCGAATTCATGAACCCGGGATCGGGCGTCGGTGGAGTACTCGGTGGCATCTGCCTGTTGCTGGGGCTGTATGCCCTGCAATTATTACCCGTGAATTACGCCGGGGTCGGACTGATTCTGTTAGGGATCGCCTTCATGATCGCCGAGGCGTTTCTACCGAGTTTCGGTGTAATCGGCTTCGGTGGGGTGGTTGCTTTTGTAGTCGGCGCAGTGATTTTGATGGACACCGATGTGCCGGGCTTCGGCATTCCGTTGACGCTGATCATCGGCATGGCACTGATCAGTGCCCTGCTGCTGATGACTTTGGTCGGCATCGCGATCAAGGCTAGACGCCGTGCTCTGGTCAGCGGCGATGCAGGCTTGGTCGGCAGTCTGGCCACGGTGACGGGGTTGCTGCCGGATCTGCCCATGAGCGGCTGGGTGCAACTGCAGGGCGAAAAATGGCAAGTTCGGAGCAGCTCGCCCCTGCACCTGGGCCAACAGGTCCGAGTAGTGGCGCGCACCGGGGTGATGCTGGATGTCATTGCGCTGGATGAAACACCACCGCAAGAAGGTTAAGTCAAGTCCCTCAAGTCGGGTTGCGAATCCGAGCGCGGGTTGGTGTTCCAACTCGGGCTTTTGGCCACCTGGACACCAGAGGAAAGTGCCTGCATACATCCGCTAAGAGGCGGCGGAACCTTCTCATACCTGACAAGGGTCACAAGCAAATACCAGATCGAATTTTGTCTTCACTCCCGTGGAGCTCACATGGAAAAGCCACTCGAAAAGTACCGTGACATGAGAGACTTCGAAAAAAGTCCCGAACCCGCCGGTATTGCCAAACCTGCGAGAGGTAAACGCAAGGGCAAAGCGCACGCGCTACAGTACTGCATTCAAAAGCATGACGCCTCACACCTGCACTATGACTTTCGCCTGGAACTCGATGGCGCGCTGAAAAGTTGGGCCGTGCCCAAAGGGCCGTCGCTGGACCCCAAAGTCAAGCGTCTGGCCATCCACGTCGAAGACCATCCGCTGGATTACGCCACGTTCGAGGGCACCATTCCTGAAGGGCATTACGGCGCCGGCGACGTGATCGTCTGGGACCGTGGCGTATGGATTCCCCAGGACGATCCGGCCACGGCGTACACCAAGGGCCGGCTGAAATTCGAGCTGAAAGGAGAGAAACTCGGCGGCCTGTGGAACCTTGTGCGCACGCACATGCCGGGCAAGCAGGAGCAGTGGTTTCTGATCAAGCATCAGGACAGCGCCGCCAGACCCGACAGCGAATACGACGTGGTCGCCGCCGAACCGGACAGCGTGCTCAGTGACCGCACCATCGTGGAAAAAAAGCACGGTGCTGAAAAAACCAAGCCGATCAAAAAAGCCCCGGCCAGGGCGCGTAAGGAAAAATCGCCACAACTGACCGGTGCACGCAAAGCCAGGCTGCCGGAGCTGCTCAAGCCCGAACTGGCGACGTTGGTCGAATCCGCGCCGAGCGGCGAATGGAGCTATGAGATCAAATTCGATGGCTACCGGGTGATGACGCGCATCGACCACGACGAGGTCAAACTCTTCACCCGCAACGGCCACGACTGGACCCACAAATTGCCCGGGCAAGCTAAGGCACTGGCAGCGCTGGGCCTGGAATCGGCCTGGCTCGACGGCGAAATGGTGGTGGCCAACGAGCAGGGCGTTCCGGATTTTCAAGCGCTGCAAAACGCGTTCGACTCCGGCCGTAGCGGTAGCATCGTTTATTACCTGTTCGATTTGCCTTACCTCAATGGCGTGGACCTGCGCGAAGTACCCGTCGAGGAGCGCAGGGCGGCGCTGGCGACCGTGCTCAAACCCAATGAGAACCCGTTGTTGCGATTCTCCGACGCGTTCGGCGAATCGCCGGAGGCGTTGCTCAACAGCGCCTGCGAAATGAAGATGGAAGGGCTGATCGGCAAGCGCCTGGGGTCCCCTTATGTGTCGCGGCGCACCAGTGACTGGATCAAACTCAAGTGCAAGCATCGGCAGGAATTCATCGTGGTCGGCTTCACCGACCCCAAAGGCACACGCAGTGCCTTTGGCGCGTTGTTGCTGGGATTGCATGATCGCGACAGCGGTGAATTGCGCTATGCCGGCAAGGTGGGCACCGGGTTCAACGAGGTAACGCTCAAACGCATTTACGAACAGTTGAAACCGCTGCAGACGAAAAAGCCGTCGGTGGTCAATCCGCCCAGCGGTTTTGAGGCCAAAGGCGTGCATTGGCTCAAACCCACTCAACTGGCGGAGGTGGCTTTTGCCGAAATGACCAAGGACGGCTCGGTGCGCCACGCCGTGTTCCATGGTTTGCGTGATGACAAACCCGCTGAGGAAATTACCGAGGAGTTGCCGAAAACCGTGAACACTTCAGCCTCGAAAACATCAGCCTCGAAAACCGCCGCAGCGAAGAAGAAATCCGGCGCTGAGAAACCTGACGTCGCCGACCCAGAAGCCGTCCATTCGACCGTCGCGCCGTCGCAGATCGGCCTGGCCAGCGGCAAGGTACGGATCACACATCCGGACCGGGTGATCGACGCCAGCACTGGCACCACCAAGATGCAACTGGCGGAGTACTACGCCAATGTAGCCGAATGGATTCTGCCGCAACTCAAGGACCGGCCGGTGGCGCTGGTGCGCGCGCCGGATGGCATCGCCGGTGAACTGTTCTTTCAGAAGAACGCCGAGCGTCTGGCCATTCCGGGGATTGTTACCCTGGACAAAGAATTGACGGGCCAACCGGTGATGATCATCAACAACGCCAAAACCTTGATCGGCGCGGTGCAGATGAGCACGGTGGAACTGCACACCTGGAATGCCACGTCCGTCGATCTGGATAAACCCGATCGCTTTGTCCTCGATCTCGACCCGGATCCGGCGTTGCCCTGGAAAAGCATGATTGAGGCAACCCAGTTAACCCTCACGGTGCTGGATGAGCTGGGGCTCAAGGCGTTTCTCAAAACCAGCGGCGGCAAGGGGATTCACTTGATCGTACCGCTGAGCCGCAAACACGGCTGGGACGAGGTCAAGGATTTCAGCCACGCGATCGTCAGTCACATGGCCAAATTACTGCCAGATCGCTTTTCTGCGGTGTCCGGACCGAAAAACCGCGTCGGGCGGATCTTCATCGACTACCTGCGCAACGGTCTGGGCGCCACCACTATTTGCGCCTACGCCGTGCGCACCCGCGAAGGTCTGCCGGTGTCGGTGCCGATCTTTCGGGAGGAGGTTGCCGAGCTCAAGGGCGGTAATCAATGGAACGTACACAACGTGCATGAACGCCTGGCCGAGATCGGTGACGAACCCTGGGCCGACCTGAAGAAAACCCGACAGACGATTACTGCCGAAATGCGGCGGCGGGTCGGGATGAAAAAATAGTGAATCAAGCAGGAAAGTGGCGGGTAAATCGGACCTGTAGGAGCCAGCGGTGCGGCGATCCGACTTGCCGGCGAAGGCGCCCTTAAGAGCGCCTTCGCCGGCAAGCCTGGCTCCTACGAAAAGCGGTTCATTCTCTTAACTGACTGGCATTAGGGCAAGCCCCCTCACCATAGGCTCGCCGCCTCGACGACTATCGCTTGCCAAGCGCGGCAGCCAGCAGCGGCGCCGCCTGTTCATCGGTCAATGCGGCGTGGACTTCCATGCTCATGAGGTCGCTCCATTCCAGCACCCACTTCTGAATCGACACCGGATCATCGGCCTCTGCAATGCCAAAACCACTCGAACCACCGACGGCATGCCAGCGCCCCAGCATCTTGACGTCTGCGGGTGGCGCGCCACCGGTCTTGAGAAAACGTTCGATCGCGCTATTACGATGTTGCGGACTGATGGACCAACGGACGATGAATAACATCTGCCACCTCCTGCTACGGATTGGCACCATTATTTTCGCGCACCTGGCTGGCGCCGGGGCCACGGTCACGCTTGTGTTTCCAGCTCCATCCTGGCTGACCTGAAATCCTTCCCTTGAGAAGGCATAGCAGCGGCCCGCGTTTTGCGTACGACCGCTGATCCTCTTTCAGGCATTTGAAATGAATATATCGGGATAACAGTGCAAACGATCAGGTATCACGCAACAAGTCGTTGGCATTGAGCAACTCGTAGGCAATCTCCGGGCGCTTCTCCAGCCCTCGACGAATCGCCGCCGGAATCGACTGACGGGTTTTGCGGCACAGCCCCGGCAATTCGCCGAGGGTGATGTTGATGCCACGCATGGTGCGCACTTCATTGAAGCCCGGGACAATCTCCACGCGCAGACCCAACTGCTCATACATCCGGCGTTGCAGACGCTCCAGGTCGCTCAGGCTCTGGAGATTTTCCAGGCGTTCGATCAGGCGCTTCTCCTCCGACCGGGTCAGGCTCAGGATGCGCAAATCTGCGCCGGGGGTTTCCAGCAACGGCTCACGCTCGCAGATGCAGGCTCCGGGCGGGCAGGGTTGGCGGATCGGAAGAGAGGTCGTCATGGGGTTCAATCATAGAGCCCTATGATCGGGTTTGCCCATGGGGTTGTTGTGCCGTTGAGCGCGATGTCTACATTTCGGGCTTGCTGGCTTTGGCTGTACTCTGCCGATCGCTTCGGTCGAATGTAAACGCTGCTCAGCACTAAAGTGACTTGTGATGGTCAATAAATCCCGCAACGACCATCAGCAGTCGTACTGCTCGGAACCGACCGAATCCGCATCGGTATTTTGATCAAGGACAGTGAAAGCATGCTTGCCGCCATTTAATCAGCAACCGCCTCCACCTGGTTCCGTGAATCGGGACTCGTCGTACGTTACCCCTCAATCCAATTCGAAGATTTAAAGCATGCACCTACGCAAAATTGCAGTTGGGCTGTCGGCCCTTGTTTTGCTCTCGACCGGGGCAGAAGCCCGCAGTCTGCTGGATCTCGTCAAGCCGCCCACCCAGCATCAGGAACAAGTATCCCGCTCGGGTTCGGTCAGCCAGAACGCGGCCCTTGGCCTCTATTCAAACAAACAGAAACAGGCATCGTTTGATGGCTGCGCAGATCTGTTCCCGGCGGCGAAACCCATCAACATGGCCTCTGTGCCTGCAACAATGAAACCAATGGCCCTGTGTTCCGACAACTTTGCGGTGCTGTACTCGCAAACCAGCAAGACGCCGTTGGTAGTGGTCGAACGCCTCAATGCCGCGCAACTGCAGGATGCCAAAGGCGAGGAGCGCACCAACCAGTTCTACCCGGACCCACGCATCCCCAAGAGTGGGCGGGCAGAGTTGAGCGACTACCGTAGCCAACATCCGGCCGTGGACCGCGGCCATCAATCCCCGGCAGCCGATGCTCCGAACCCCAATGCAATGGCCCAATCCTTTGCGCTGTCGAACATGGTGCCGCAAGACCCAACTCACAACCGGAAGATCTGGAGCAAGGTCGAGGCCGATGTCAGAAAGTTCGCCAAGCGAGCCGATGGTAATGTTTTTGTCTTTACCGGCCCGCTCTTTGACGCTAGCCACACTACCGTCGGCGACAACAAGGTCTGGGTGCCGAGCCGCCTGTTCAAGCTGGTTTACGACGCATCGTCCAAGCGTGCCTGGGCCTACGTACTACCCAACGCTGAAACTCGCATCGAGAGACCGATGGACTATGAGGCTTTCGTGAAGACTACCGGGCTCAAATTGCTTGGAAATCTACCGGTCACCGGTTCCGTAGGGCGCTCTTGAAGGCTTGATGCATGACACCCCAAAGGCTGGATGCAGCCGATGGGGTGTTTCATTCTGGCCCAATATTTAAGCTGGTATCATTCAAGAGCTTACAAACCGAGTAGAAAATATGAATCGTCGTAAAAAAATAAAGCAGTTATTAAAGGCTCATGCCAAAAAGGCTAGTGCCAAATTGGCACCGCCAAGCAAGTCCAAATACATTAGTAAAGCTGACCGATTGAAGCTGGCTGCTGAATCCAGTCAGGACTCAATCATTTCTTCTGAGAGCTGATCCATGGAGCTTGAGCTCCAGCGGAATTTACGAATTTTCCGATGGCACGTACCGCGAGGACGTGGCCTGACAAATCATTCAAGCCGTAGCCGCTTCGCGGCTCTGAATCGAACCAGATTCCCTGGGTACATTTGATTGGCCGCTTTTGGCCGTTATCTACCCGATACAAAAGCCAGTTATCCCAGGCAACGCAGCCGGCCCGATGCGCCTGAACTTGGGATACACCTCCAACCACCGTCCGGCCAGAATCTCTGCAGTTACCCTCCTGAGGTGCTTGACGAAGGTCTTTTTTCGTGGCAAAACTCCTAACATTAGATCTTTAGACGTATTTCAAATCGGAGGTTCGATGCTTACGCGAAACGCTCAGGATTCAGCCGTAATGAAAGCGATCCCCACTGTGATCAGGGCGGCGGACCTAGCCGCCTACTCGCCGGCGAACCACACTGGCACCTCCAACGTCCGCGTGATTGGCCCCGAGACCGTGGGCGCCACGGCACTCGAAGTGCTGGTCGGTACGATCGTGAAATCCCATGGCGCGAAGCCGCATGCGCATCCGCATCTGGAGCAATGCGCCTACATGATTGAAGGCATTGGCGAGTCGCAAGCGCAGGGTCGCGTCGACGTGATGGGCCCCGGAACCTGGACCTATGTGCCGGCGGGCGTGTTCCATTCGTTTCGCGTGACCAGCGACCAGCCCGGTCGGCTGCTGGTCGTCTATGCGCCGCCTTATGGCGAGAGCCCGGCGCACACGATCACGGAGCCCGACCCTGCGGTCGCTGAGTGCGGCGAAGTCCGCGTGCTTGCCGCCACCGAGGCCACCACTGCGACCGTCCCACTCATCGATCGCGACACCGTCGGCGCGCAATGGGTCGACATCTCGGCACTGCGGCTGCGTGCTGGCACCGCATTGGCCTGCACCACAGAGCCTGAGGCCGAGCAGGTGCTCTACGTCGAAGACGGACAGATCGAGGCGCACGTCGACGGGCAGGACTTCCAGCTCGCGGCGGGTGACTTCCTGTTTCTTCCATGCGGGGTCACCACAGCCCTGCGCTGCCCGCCGGAGCAGCCCGCAGCAGGCTTTCTCATCAAAGGACGGCTTCCGTAAAGGACGACTTCCATCAATCGCTTTACTCACAACAACAAAAGGAAACAACGCATGAACGCAAAACTTCCTACCCAGCAAACCACCTCCAGCGGCGCGCCGTTGCCGTTGGTCGGCCTCCCGCAGGACACTCTGCTGACCGTCAACGTCGAGCAGATCCCACTGATCAAGAATGTCTTCCCAGGCATCCACATTCAGCCGCTACGCATGGACCCGGAGCGCGGCGAGTGGGTCATCAAGGCCATCGTGGAACCCGGTTGCTCTTTGCCGATTCACTACCACACCGGTACGGCGCAGGTCTGGACAATCCAGGGTTGCTGGATGTATCGCGAATACCCTGACCAGCCTCAGACCGCGGGCTCCTACCTGTTCGAACCAGGCGGCTCGGTTCACACCTTCTACACCCCCGAGACCAATACCGAGGACACCATCACCATCGCCTGGATCGAAGGCGCGCAGGTCAGCTTCAACGAGGACGGCACCTTCCACTCGCTCAATGATGCGCTTTCGGTCCAGTACGCGCTCGAGTCCCTCGCGGCGGCGCGCGGTATCGCACCGTTGCCCTACATCCGCGGCAACAGCGCCGACATCGCCGGTTCCTGACCGCAAAGAGGAGCACGGACCGAATGAATAACAACTCAAGCCAGGGTGGGCCGCTCGCCGGCCTACGCATTATCGACATCACCGAAGTCGTCATGGGACCTTCGGCCACGCAGATGCTGGCTGACCTTGGCGCCGACGTGATCAAGGTGGAGCCGCCCGGTGGCGATATGCTGCGCGCCACGGGGCCCGGCGGCCGCGCTGGCGCCGGTCCGCTGTTCCTCAACCTCAACCGCAACAAGCGCAGCATCGTGCTAGACCTCAAGAATCCTGTCGGCAAGGAGGCGCTGCTGAAGTTGGCGCAGACGGCCGACGCGCTGATCTACAACATACGTCCACAGGCCATGCAGCGGCTCGGGCTGGATTACGAAGCGGTACGGCAGGTGAACCCGCGCATTATCTATGTCGGCACCTTCGGTTTCAGCCAACGCGGTCGCTATGCCGCCTCGCGCGCCTTCGACGACCTGATCCAGGCCGCTGTCGCGATCCCCGAGGCCAGCGTGCGGGCGGGGTCCGAGGTACCGCGCTATGCGCCGCTCAATCTCTCGGACCGGGCTACGGGCCTGTACGCGTTCGGCGTGATCTGCGCGGCGCTGCTGGCGCGCGAACGCACGGGACGCGGCCAGTCGGTCGATGTGCCGATGTTCGAGACGACCGCGCAGATGATGCTGGGCGATCACCTCTACGGCCACACGTTCATCCCGCCGCGCGGTGGTTTCGGCTATCCGCGGCTACTCAACCCGCAGCGGCGGCCATACGCCACGCAGGACGGTCTTGTATGCCTGGTTGTCTACACCGACGACCAGTGGAAGGCCTTCATGCGCGTGGTTGGCGAGATCGAGCGGTTCGAGAACGACCCGCGGTTTGCCGACGGCGAATCACGCACGCAGCATGTCGAGGCGCTGTACGAAATCCTCTCCGACAACCTGAAAACCAAGACCACGAAAGAATGGCGCGAGCTGCTGGAGCCACTCGGCATCCCGGTACTCCCGGCGCATACCTTCGAGACCCTGCTGGAGGATCCGCATCTGCAGGACATCGGCTTCTTCCAACAATTCGAGCACCCCACCGAGGGCGTGCTGCGGACCATGGCGGTGCCGAGCGAATGGCCGCAATCGCCGCTGCCGGCGTTTCGCCCGCCGCCGCTGTTGGGTGAGCACAGCGAGGAAGTGCTCGCGGAGGCTGGCTACTCGTGCGAACAGATCCGCAAGATGGTACTGACCAGCGTGACCCAGGTGACGACGGTCCCCAAGGAAACGGAGGTCAGGGCATGACGACGGTCCTTCAAGAAAGCCGGCAAGACGGTCGGCTGATTCTCACCATCGATCGCCCGGAGCGCCGCAATGCGCTCAACGCGGACGTCATCGCGGCGCTGCAGCAAGCCATGCAGCGCGCCCGGGCGGACGCCTCGATTCGCGCTGTCGTGCTCACCGGCGCGGGCGACGAGGCATTCTGCGCCGGTGCCGACCTGGGCGCGGATGCCTTCGCGTTCGACTACGCCACGCCAACCATCGCCTATGCCGACCTGCTGCGCACTGCCCGCACGCTCGACGTGCCGCTCATTGCGCGGGTCAACGGTGCCTGCATGGCCGGCGGCATGGGCCTGCTCGCAATGTGTGACCTCGCCATCGCTGCCCCGCACGCGATCTTCGGCCTGCCAGAGGCAAAGGTCGGCGTGTTCCCGATGCAGGTGCTCGCCGTGCTGCAGGCTCAGGTGCCGCAGCGCTGCCTGGTGCAACTTTGCCTGACGGGTGACCCGATCGATGCCGCGAGAGCGCGCGAGATCGGCCTGATCAACGAGGTGGTCGACGACCTCGACGGTGCGCTCGAGCGCCTGCTGTCGCGTCTGCGCGGCAACTCACCCACCGCGCTACGCCGCGGCCTGTATGCAATGAAAACGATGCGCTCGATGTCGTTCGAAGAGGCGATCGCCTTCGGCGAAGGTCAGATTGGCCTGCTGGCCATGACGCAGGATGCGCGCGAGGGCATCGCCGCATTCAAGGACAAAAGGAAACCGCAATGGACCAACAAATGAATTCGCAAGCAGCGGACAAGCTCGTGCGCATCGGCGGTGCTTCGGGCTTCTGGGGCGACAGCAGCCTCGGACCGATGCAACTGGTGCGCCAGGGCGACATCGACTACCTGGTGTTCGACTATCTCGCCGAGCTGACGATGTCGATCCTCGCCGGCGCACGCATGAAGCGTCCCGAGGAAGGCTACGCCATCGACTTCGTCACGGTGGCACTGCGCTCGGTGCTGAAGCAGGCGGTAGAGAAGGGCATTCGCATCGTCAGCAATGCCGGCGGCGTGAACCCGAAAGGCTGTGCCGCGGCGGTGCAGGCTCTGGCCGACGAACTGGGCGTGGCGGTGCGCATCGCGATTGTCGAAGGCGACGATGTGCTGCCACTCGCGGCCGCCATGCGGGCAGCCGGCACGGTTGGAATGTCCAACGGCGAACCGATGCCGGAACGGTTGGTGACGGCCAATGCTTACCTTGGCGCGCTGCCGGTCGCGCAGGCGCTCGACGCCGGTGCCGACATCGTCATCACTGGCCGCTGCGTCGACAGCGCGGTCACCCTCGGCGTGCTGATGCACGAATTCGGCTGGGCGCCTGACGACTTCGATCGGCTCGCCGCGGGCAGCCTCGCCGGCCACATCATTGAATGCGGCTGCCAGGCCACCGGCGGCTTGCATACCGACTGGGCCACGGTGCCTGACTGGGCCAACATCGGTTATCCAATCGTGGAGTGCCGCGACGATGGCAGCTTCGTCGTCACCAAGCCCGCGGACACCGGTGGGCTCGTCTCGCCCGGGACGGTCGGCGAGCAACTGCTGTACGAGATCGGCGATCCGGCCTGCTATCTGCTACCGGATGTGGTCTGCGACTTCCGCCAAGTGCGCCTGGAGCAAGTCGGGCCGCATCGCGTGCTGGTGGACGGTGCGCGCGGCCTGCCGCCAACCGCTACCTACAAGGTCAGCGCCACTGCGCCGACCGGCTTCAAGGTGTCCGGACAGCTCACCATTGTCGGGATCGATGCCGCCGCAAAAGCCAGGCGCACCGGCGAAGCGCTGCTCGAGCGTGGCCGCCGGTTGTTGCGCGAGAACGGGTTCGCGGACTTCCTCGCGACGCACATTGAGCTGCTCGGCACCGAGTCGGCCTACGGTCCACTCGCCCGGCCGTTGCCGACGCGCGAAGTGGTGCTGCGCCTGACCGCAACACATGCCGACCGGCGCGCGCTAGAGATGTACAGCCGCGAGTTCGCCGCCCCCGGCACGTCATGGTCGCCGGGCACGACGGGCTCAGGTGGCCGTCCCTCCGTGTCGCCGGTCTTGCGGCAGTTCGCCTGGCTCATTGCGAAGGAGCGGGTGCAGCCGACGGTCACGCTCGGCGAGACGACGTCCACCGTGACATTGCCGTCGCCATCACCAAAGGGGATCCCGGAACGGCTGGCGCCCATCGAGGGTACGCTGCCCGCCGGTCCTCGCCAGACCGTGCCGCTCGTGAGAATCGCGCTCGGGCGAAGCGGCGACAAGGGCGACACGTCCAATATCGGCCTGATCGCCCGCCATCCGGCGCTGTTGCCGGTGCTGATCGAGCAAGTGACGCCCGAACGCGTGAAGGATTACCTCGGCCACCTGGTGCAGGGACCGGTGCATCGATACGAACTGCCCGGCATTCACGCCATCAACCTGCTGTGCGAACGCGCGCTGGGCGGCGGCGGCATGGCGTCGCTGCGCAATGATCCGCTCGGCAAAGGTATGGCGCAGATGCTACTCGACCTGCCGGTCGAGGTGCCTGAAAGCCTGCTGCAGGAGCTGCCCGCATGAATTTCGATTTATCGGACGACCAGCTCGCGATCCGCGACGCTATCGAGGCGATCTGCGCCGACTTCGGCGCCGATTACTGGCTCGAGCACGAGCGCGACGGGCGCTGGCCAAGCGAATTCTGCGACACCATTGCGCGCGGCGGCTGGTTCGGCGTGACCATGCCCAAGGAGCATGGTGGCGCCGGCCTCGGCCTCTCGGAAGCGGCAATGGTGATGCGCACCATCGGCAAGCTCGGCTCGGCGGCGGTGTCGTCGGTGCATCTGAACCTGTTCGGCCCGCAACCCGTGGTCGTATTCGGCAGCGAGGCGCAGAAGCGGCGCTTTCTGCCGCCATTGATCGAAGGCACGGATCGCGCTTGCTTCGGCGTGACGGAGCCCAACATCGGCTCTGATACAACACGCATCAGAACCTTCGCGCGCCGCGCGGGCGACCGTTACATCGTCAACGGCCAGAAAGTCTGGACCTCGACCGCGCAGCACGCCAACAAGATCTTGTTGGTGGCCCGGACGACGCCGATCGAGGAATGCGTGAGGCCAATGGACGGTGTGACGCTGTTTTATACGGACCTCGACCGCGCGCATGTGCGCATCTGCGAGATCGAGAAGATGGCGCGCAAGGCCGTGGACTCGAACGAACTGTTCATCGACGGGCTGGAGATCCCGGTCGAGGATCGCATCGGCGAGGAAGGCCAGGGGTTCAAGTACCTGCTGCACGGCCTGAACCCGGAGCGCATCCTCGTTGCGGCTTCTGCGCTCGGTGCCGCGCAGACGGCGCTGATGCGTGCGACGGACTATGCCAGGGAGCGCGTCGTGTTCGGGCGGCCGATCGGCATGAACCAGGCGATCCAGCATCCGCTGGCCGAATGCTGGATGCGCCTGCAAGCGGCCGAGCTGCTGATGTGGAAGGCGGCTGCGCTCTACGACGCCGGCAAGCCCTGCGGCGTCGAAGCCACGGCGGCGAAGTACCTGGCGGCCGAGGCCAGTTTCGAGACGTCATTGCGTGCGGTGCGCACCCATGGCGGATTCGGCTATGCCACGGAGTACCACGTCGAGCGCGGTCTGCGCGAAAGCGTGCTGTCGCTGGTCGCGCCGGTGACCCAGGAACTAGCGCTGTGCTACGTCGCCGAACAGGCGCTTGGCCTGCCGAAGTCATATTGATCTGAGCAACGCGAGATAACCGCATACCGAGCTTGAGCACGGGCCCTGCTGTCGCCCGCGTTACGGCGCACCTGTGTGCAGGATTTGACTCGCAAAGTGTCGTAGCACGCTCGCAGGCGGCATTGGCCGCGGAGCGCGTCCATAAGCGCATATAACAATGAGAACGACATGAAAATGAACAGAACGAAGACGATTCCGATGTTGTTGGTGCTGGCGTTCCTGGCGACGCCGCTCGCCACAATGGCCTGGGAGCGGGGCAAGGTCGAGACATTCGCCACATTGCCCGCCGGTGAGGCACATCCCGAGGGGATCACCGTGGACGGCGAGGGCAACGTCTACGTCGTCACGGTGGCGGCGGACAAACCCCGTACGAGCGAGGGAACGCTTCTCGTGTTCGATCCGCAGGGCAAGCATTTGCGCACGGTCGGCATCAAGGGATCGAGCAGATTGTTGCTTGACCTCGGCTTTCATCCCCGGACCGGCCAGTTGCTCGTGGTCGACTTCAAGGCCGCGAAGGTCCTGAGCGTCGATCCCGAGTCAGGTGCCTCGTCCGTGTTCATGACGGTCACGGGCAAGCACCCCGGCCTCGACGGGATAACGTTCGACCCCGCCGGCAACGTGTACGTGACCGATGCGCACCAGGGCATCATCTGGAAAGTCGGACCCGACGGCGGCCAAGCGTCGGCATGGGTCAGCAGCCCACTGTTCAAACCGACGCGGATACCGCCAACCATCGGCGCCAATGGTCTGAAGTTCAATAACCAGAAGACGGCGTTGTTCGTCGCCAATACGGCGAACGACACCATTATCAGGATACCGGTGACCGGTCCGACGCTCGAGCCCGGCACGCCTGAAGTCTTCGCCAACCGTGTCGGCGGCGGTCCCGACGGTCTGGTCATCGACGAGCACGACAACCTTTGGGTCGCGTGCAACCAGTCCAACGAGATTCTCGTGCTGGAGCCGATCCAGGGTCGTGTGGTTGCCAAGCTTGGCGATTTCGGCGGAATCAGTCGCGACGGGGCGCCCATTGGCTTTCTTTGGTCGAACAGCCTCGTATTTCACGGTGACGACATTCTTGTCACCAACCTGTCGCTCGATGTCGAGACGGCTCTATCGCAGCTTAGCGATGAGCTCGGCTTGACGCATCTCGTACCCCGGACTCTGCGGACCATCGATGGACAGTGGGCCCGCCAGGTGAAGGTTCACACGATCTCGAAAATCAAGAAGCGGATACCAGAAGGAGTGGACGTCGCCGGGACAACGAAATGACAACCGTTGCTTGCCCGCACTGCGTTGCGAGCGGCGTGAGTATCAACAAAGCCAGGAGGACAGTTTCATAACAACGTTTGGAGGCTAGGTCGTGAGCGTGGTCGGCGCTGCCGGCAAAAGTATTGCGCGTACCAATCCATAAAAAAAACATAGATGGAGTAGCGTCAATGACAAAAAAAAACCGGCACTGGTGCCTGGCAAGATTGCCCTTGGCCGTCAGCCTCGCTTCCACACTCGTCGCTCCGGCATTCGGAGTCACCTTCAACATTGGGGAGATCGAGGGCCAGTTCGACTCCGCCCTCTCCGTAGGCGCCAGTTGGTCCATGCGTGGGGGCGATCCGGACCTCATCGGGGTCAACAGCGGTGGCAATGGCCTGTCCCAGGCCACCGACGATTCCCACCTGAACTTCAAGAAAGGCGAGACCTTTTCGAAGATCTTCAAGGGCATCCATGACCTCGAACTCAAGTACGGCGACACGGGCGCGTTCGTCCGTGGCAAGTATTGGTACGACTTCGAGCTCAAGGACGAGAGCCGTCTGTTCAAAGACATCGACGATCACAACCGCAAGGAAGGCGCGAAGTCCGCCGGAGGCCAGATCCTCGATGCCTTCGTCTACCACAACTACGCCATTGCCGATCAGCCGGGCTCCGTGCGTCTGGGCAAGCAGGTGGTGAGCTGGGGGGAAAGTACGTTCATCGGCGGCGGTATCAACACGATCAACCCGATCGACGTATCGGCATTCCGCCGTCCGGGCGCCGAGATCAAGGAAGGCCTGATTCCGGTCAACATGTTCTATGTGTCCCAAAGCCTGACCGAACACCTGTCGGCCGAGGCCTTCTATCAGCTGGAGTGGGACCAGACGGTGGTGGACAACTGCGGCACTTTTTTCTCTCAGCCTGACACGATTGCCGACGGCTGCACCGATAACCTGCGCGTCCTGAGAAAGGCATCGAGCCTTAGTCCTGCTGCCTTGGGGGCCCTGAGCCAGTTTGGGGTAAATGTGAACGAGGAAGGCGTGCTGGTTCCCCGCGGTCCGGATCGCGATGCGGATGACGATGGCCAATACGGCCTGTCTTTTCGCTACTTCGCCGAGCCGATGAATACCGAGTTCGGCGCCTATTTGATCAACTACCACAGCCGGTCACCGGTTTTCAGCAGCACGAGCGCTACCCAGGCGCAACTCAATACCATCAACGCCGGTTTGCCGAACGTTCCAGCCCTTGGCGCCAGCAACCCGGCCAACCTTCGCTCCTTGGCCGTCGCCGGTTCCTCGAACTACTTCGTCGAGTACCCAGAGGACATTCATCTCTATGGCCTGAGCTTCTCCACCACGCTGCCTACCGGTACCGCGTGGAGCGGCGAGGTCAGCTACCGTCCTAACCTGCCGGTTCAGATGAACACCACGGACATCCTTTTCACGGGCGTCGATTCCCTTGGTGGACTGTTCAGCAACGCTTCGCTGCTGCCAGGTCCTGCGGGACAGGACGTGCATGGCTATCGTCGCAAGGAAGTGACCCAGTTCCAGACCACCTTCACGCACTTCTTCGACCAAGTCATGGGGGCTAGCCGTCTGACCCTGGTGGGTGAGATCGGCGTCGCTCATGTCGGCGGCCTGGAAAGCACTTCCGATGTCCGTTATGGCCGTGACCCCGTCTTCGGTCCCGGCCCGTTGCCGGCCACTGGGTCAATCAATACGTGCGTGGCGCTGAACACTGGCGCCCTGGGCAGCGCCACTGCGCAGAACGTCAGTAAGTACTGCGAGAACGATGGTTTCGTCACCAGCACTTCCTGGGGTTACCGCATGCGCGCCTTGTGGGACTACAACGACGTGTTCGCCGGTGTGAACCTCAAACCCAGCATTGCCTGGTCCCATGACGTCGATGGTTACGGTCCGAATGGTCTGTTCACCGAAGGCGCCAAGGCAGCCAGCCTGGGCCTGGATGCCGAGTACAACAATACCTACACGGCGAGCCTCTCTTACACCGACTTCTTCGGCGGCAAGTACAACACCTCGATCGACCGCGATTTTCTCGCGCTCAGCTTCGGCATGAATTTCTAAGTGGGCTGGAATCTTGAGGAAACAACAATGAAAACAACAAAGAGTCTGCTGCAAACCGGCGCCCTGACGCTGACCCTGATGGCCTCCAGCGTGATGGCCGCAGTATCTGTTGATGAAGCGGCCAAACTGGGTGCCAGCTTGACCCCGGTAGGTGCCGAAAAAGCCGGCAACGCCGATGGCTCTATCCCGGCGTGGACCGGCGGCCTGCCGCAGAATGCCGGTAGCGCCGACGCCGCGGGCTTCCTGACTGATCCCTTCGCCAACGAACAGCCTCTGTTCACCATCACCGCGAAGAACGTCGACCAGTACAAGGACAAGCTGACCCCCGGCCAGGTGGCGATGTTTAAACGCTACCCCGACACCTACAAAATACCGGTGTACAAGACCCACCGCACGGCCACGCTTCCGGCCAAGGTGATCGAAGCCACCAAGTACAACGCCACCCACACCAAACTGGTAGAAGGCGGCAACGGCCTGGAGGACTTCCATAGCGCCAATCCCTTCCCGATTCCGAAGGACGGCCTCGAGGCAATCTGGAACCATATCACCCGTTATCGCGGTGGCAGCGTGAGCCGCTTTGTGACCCAGGTGACCCCGCAGACAAACGGTTCCTACAGCCTGGTGTACTTCCAGGACGAATTCACCTTCCGCGACCAGTTGAAGGACTACGACCCGAGCAAACCGAGCAACGTGCTCTTTTACTTCAAGCAACGCGTGACTGCACCGTCGCGCCTGGCGGGTAACGTCTTGCTGGTGCACGAGACCCTGAACCAGGTGAAGGAGCCGCGCCTGGCCTGGCTCTACAACGCTGGCCAGCGTCGTGTGCGTCGTGCCCCGCAGGTATCCTACGACGGCCCAGGTACTGCTACCGACGGCCTGCGTACCTCCGACAACTTCGACATGTACAACGGCGCTCCCGATCGTTACGACTGGAAGCTGGAAGGCAAGAAAGAGATTTACATCCCCTACAACGCCTACAAACTGGACTCGCCGAAGTTCAAGTACAGCGACATCATCAAGGCCGGCCATATCAACCAGGACCTGACCCGTTACGAGTTGCACCGCGTGTGGCACGTGGTGGCCACCCTGAAGCCCGGCGAACGCCATGTCTATGAAAAGCGTGACTTCTACATCGACGAAGACACCTGGCAAGCCGCCGCCATCGACCATTACGACGGGCGTGGCATCCTGTGGCGCGTGGCCGAGGGACATGCCCAGTTCTACTACGACAAGCAAGTGCCGTGGTACACGCTGGAAAGCCTCTACGATCTGGTGTCCGGCCGCTATGTGGCGCTGGGCATGAAGAACGAGGAAAAACAGTCCTACGACTTCAGCTATGCCGCCGGTGAAAGCGACTACACGCCGGCTGCGCTGCGTCAGGAAGGTGTTCGCTAACGTTGCGCAATACCTTGTTAAGGAAGCCGGCCTTCGGGCCGGCTTTTTATTGGGTGCGCCAGGCATGGTGCACTGCCCGGACTGCTCGATGCTGGATACGATAAAACGGTTGATTCAGCGTTTGTATAGGCCGGTCAGGGTGGCCGTGGCGAGTGTGTTCTGGTAGATCAAGAAGCGCACCACCGCGTTGGTCGGATTGGCCGGCAGCTCCAGCTTGGACACGTCCAATGCATGCACAGTGAAGATGTAGCGGTGCGCGGGCAAACCAGAGGGCGGGCAGGGACCGCCGTAGCCGGCGCTGCCATAGTCGTTGGTGACCTGAGTACCGCTGGCGCCCAGGTCCGTGGCGTCGGTGGAACCCAGGCCCGCGGCGAGCTGCGTGACGGACGAATCGATGTCGAACAGGATCCAGTGCCAGAAGCCGCTGCCGGTGGGCGCGTCCGGGTCGTACAGCGTCAGCGCGAAGCTCTTGGTGTCTTCCGGCGCGCCTTGCCATTGCAGCGCGGGCGAACGGTTCTGGCCAGTGCCGTAGAAGCCATCGAACTCATGCACCAGTTGCAGCGGTTCCTGATCTTTAAATTCAGACGACGTTACTGTGAAGTTACCCATGCCGTTTCCTTTCATTTGATCTTGGTAGTGGATTGGCAGCTCGCAGCCGGGAGCCAGGGTTCACTGGTTTGAAGTAGAGGACGCAAGCCGTCCTTTGATGAGCGCTTTCATTACGACTGAATCCTGAGCGTTTCGCGGCATCGAACCTCCGATTTGATATCGGTCCAAAGATCTAATGTTAGGAGTTTTGCCATGAAAAAAGACCCTCGTCAAGCACCTCAGAGGGGGACTGCTGAGATACTGGCCGGGCGATATGAGATCTCGCGTACCGGGTAGGTCGAGTTAGCGGTGACAGCTCAAAGAAGAGGGCGGAAGCGGCGCGCCGGGTTTACGCAGAGGTCCGCACGAATGCTTCTAGTCCCGCTTGCGCTCACCCATCAGGCCCGGTTGGGGTTCGGTCATCCCGGGCATGGTCTTCAATGTAGACGCAGGGAAGTCGATCTCGGCGACGTAGCGGTCGCCCCGATACCAGGTGACACCGGCGTACAGCACATTGCCTTTACCGTCGACCAGGCACCGTGACATTTTCGCCACGGGAGAGGCAAACGGGATCTTCAGCAGGTCGCACAGAGGAAAATCCGCAGGCATCACAGTAATCCGTTGCCTCACGCGTTTGCCGCGGGTGCCCAGTTTGTCGAGCACCGCGGCAAGCAGCTTCCTTTTCCTGGCGATGTCCTTGGGCAACGACTCGAAGACCGTTGTGGACACGTAAATCTCGGCATAGCAGAACGCCTCGCCGGAATAGGTATGCAGCTTGCGGACGCACACGTTGTCGTCCGCCGACCGATCATTCGCGCCAAGCAGTTCTTGGGGCAATTGAGTGTGGTGCCGGACTTCAAGTATCTCGAAGGACAGCGCCTGCGGCGCGGCGAACGGATCGTTGATCGTCAGTTCGAGGTCGCCGGTGGCGGCGGGCAGCGCAGCCACGTGGGTGCCGACACCCCGTTGGCTGCGGATTAACCCTTCCTTGGAAAGCATCTCGTATGCTTGCCGGACAGTCACGACCGCGACGCCCAAGTCATCCGCCAGTTTCGTGATTGTCGGCAGCTGTGTGCCGAGCGGATACTCGCCCTTCGCGATCCGGTGCCTCAGCAGGGAAGCTAACCGCTGATATTGGGTAACGCCGCGTTCGGCCCCCAGCATCGGTCGCTCGGTCCTGATGCCTGCATCATTGTTGCGCTTGTTCACGCTGTCTTTCACCCAAGTGCCTAACATTAGGTTCATGGTAGCAGGGCCGGCGTTGGCCGTCATTTGTGTGCCGGGCGGCTGCTGACCTTGCCCTTGGCGTGCTTGCCATCGTCGTGCGCTCGACCGCCTGCTGTCGATCCGCGAGGGCGCCAAGAGTAGTGGGATTTGCTCAGCGGCATACACAAGACTTCAATGTTGTGGAGGCGCTGGCTTATGCCATACAGGCTGAGGTCAGAAAGTTGGTGCGGGAAGGGACTGACTGAAGGGTAGTGGATCAGTCACGGAGCGTTAAATCCGCTCCCGGTCGTGGTACCTATACAGAGCCGACGCCCAAGCGCTACGGTTGCAGTAGTTGGAGGCATGCCCTGCACGAATCACGGTAGTTCGAAGTACGGAAATCCCAAGCTGATAATGGACCTACAGCCGTCTGGTATCGCAGCAAGGTCATTGAATGGGAAACTGCTCCTTTTGCAAGCGCGCTGAGTGACTGCTTCTGGCCGGGTCAGCCGCTTCTTTGCCCATCAGGATTTCCTGTAAGCCGCGAGGGAGCGAAAGAAAGTAACATTCGCAGAACCCCGCGGCTGACCTCGATTGTTTTCAGAAACAGCGCTGAACAAGCCTTTCTAACAGCGGTGACGTCGGGGTGTCACGGCACGCCTCACTCAGAAGCGAGCGCGGCGTCCCTCATCACCTGTTGGGTGTCGGCGGCAGGCTGGCGACCCACCTTGAACCATGCGGCGTACAACGCCGGGACGAAGAAGATCGTCAGTAGCGTCGCCACCGTAAGGCCGCCCATGATCGCAATTGCCATCGGCCCCCAAAACACACTGCGCGTTAGCGGGATCATTGCGAGCACGGTGGCCAGCGCCGTCAGCATCACCGGTCGGGCCCGGTGAATGGCGGCATCCAGTACAGCATTCCATGGGTCGCGTCCTTCGGTGATCTCGATCTGCACTTGATCGATCAGGATCACTGCGTTGCGCATGATCATGCCACCCAGCGCGATAATGCCCAGGATTGCAACGAAGCCCAACGGTGACTGGAACACCAGCAGTGCCGGCACCACACCGATCAGACCCAGCGGTGCGGTCAGCACTACCATCCACATGCGGGAGAAATTCTGCAGTTGCAGCATGAGCAACAGCAGGATGCTGATCATCATCAGCGGGGCCACCGCCAGCAGCGCCTTGTTGGCCTTGTCGCTTTCCTCCACCGCACCGCCCACGTCGATGCGGTAGCCCGACGGCAGCTTCGCTTCGATATCCTTAAGCAACGGCCGGATCTCCTGCGTCACCGATACACCTTGCTCGCCATCCTTCACGTCGGCACGCACCGTGATCGCCATGTCGCGGTTGCGGCGCCACAGCACGGGTTCTTCCAGCTGAGAGTGCACCTGTGCGACTTGTGACAGTGGCACCACAGTGCCCTGGCGCGTGTAGAGGTTGATGCCTTTGAGTGTGTCGAGGCTCAAACGCTCCTCGGGCACGGCACGGGCCACGATGTCGATCAGGTCCTCGCGCTCACGCAGCTGCGACAGGGTTGCGCCATTCATCACGGTCTGGGTCGCCAGCGACACGTCGGCCGGCGTGAGGCCAAGCGCGCTCGCCTTGTCCTGATCCAGTTCGACCTTCAGCGTGCGCACCGGGTCGTTCCAGTCGAGCTGGAGGTCGCGCACCTTCGGGTTGGACGCAACCACCTTCTCCACGTCGCGGGCGATTTGGCGTACCACCTGGGTATCGGGACCGACGACACGGAACTGCACCGGGTAGCCGACAGGCGGCCCCAACTCGAGCCGGGTCACGCGCACCCACGCCTGCGGGAATTGTTGGTCGGCCGAGGTCACCAGTCGCTCACGTACCCGCTCGCGTGCATCCAGGTCCTTGGTCATCACAACGAACTGGGCGAATCCCGGATTCGGCAACTCGGGGTTGAGCGAGAGATAGAAGCGCGGTGCGCCGGCGCCGGTATAGGCGGTATAGAAACGCACGTCCTCGTCCTTCGCCAGGATCTCCTCCATATGCTTGACCTGCTCGGTCGTCGCGGCGAATGAGGAGCCTTCCTTGACGCGCAGGTCAATGACCAGTTCAGGGCGCGAACTGTTGGGGAAGAATTGCTGCGGCACTAGCTTGATACAGGCCAGGGCAAGCACCAGAGCGCCAAACGTCGCACCGATGACCACCCAGCGGCGCTCAATGGCGGCGTCGATCAGGCGGCGCAGGTTGCGGTAGAACTTCGTGTCGTACATATCACCGTGCTGGTGCTTGCCCAAATCGTTGGGCAGCATCTTGACAGCCAGGTACGGCGTGAAGATGCCGGAACAGATCCACGAGAACAACACTGCGGCGCCGACGATCCAGAAGATGCCACCCGCGTATTCGCCGGTGGTGGACTGCGAGAGGCCGATCGGCAGGAAGCCCACGACGGTGATAAGTGCGCCGGTCAGGCGCGGCATGGCGGTGGACTGATAGGAGAAGGCGGCCGCCTTCACGCGGTCCATGCCGGTTTCCATCTTCGCCACCATCATCTCGATGGCGATGATGGCGTCATCCACCAGCAGTCCCAACGCGATAATCAGCGAGCCGAGCGAAATACGCTCGAGGTTCCAGCCCATCGCCAGCATCACCAGCGCCACGCCGCCCAGCACTAGCGGCACTGTGGTCGCAACCACGAGGCCGGCGCGCCAGCCCAGGCTGGCCAGGCTCACCGCGATCACGATGATCAGCGCCTCGGCCAGCGCGCGCCCGAAGTCCAGGATTGCATCCTTCACCGTGGTTGGCTGGTCGGCCACGAGCTCAAGCTCCACGCCATGTGGAAGCTCCGACTGGATGTTGGCGACTGCCGTGTCCATCGCCTTGCCAAGGTCCACGATGTTGCCGTCGCTGGTCATCGTGATGCCGAGCATCAGCACTGGCTGGCCGTTGTGGCGTACCGTGTAGGTGGGTGGATCCTCGAAGCCACGTGTAACGGTCGCAATGTCACCGAGCTTGATCTGCCGGCCGCCTGCGGCGATGGGCACGTTGCGGATAGCCTCTTCGCTGGAGAATTGGCCGCTCACTCGCACCATGACGCGGTCGCCGCGGGTGTCGATCTGGCCTGCGGGCAACATGGCGTTCTGGCTCTTGAGGCTTTCGGCGATGGCTAACGGTGTGATGCCCAGCGCTGCCAGGCGCTCATGCGAGAGCTCGACGTAGACACGCTTGGCCTGCTTGCCGATGAGATCGATCTTCTTGACCATCGGCACCTTCAGCATCTGGCGCTTGATGTCCTCGGCCGCGTCCGACAGGTCGGCGTGGCCGACGCCGTCGCCCTTGACCGCGTACATCAGGCCATACACGTCGCCGTACTCGTCGTTCAGGATCGGGCCGATCACGCCGTCAGGCATCTCGAGGCTCAGGTCGTTGAGTTTCTTGCGCGCCTGGTACCAGGCCTCGCGCTGGTCAGCCTTGGAGGTGCCGCCGCGCACGGTGAGCGTCATGCCGGCGTAGCCTTGCCGCGCGTAGGTGACCACTTTCTCGAAGTTGTCGATCTGCTCGAATTTCTTCTCCATGCGGTTGAGGACCTGGTCCTGCAACTGCTGGGCGGTGGCGCCTGGCCAGATGACCATGGCGGTCATAGAGGGTACGGAAAAGTTCGGATCCTCGAGCTGACCGAGCCTGGTAAAGCTGAAGGTGCCGGCCACTGCGACAATGAGGAGCATGAACAGGACGATGGCGCGATGACGCAGCGCCCAGTCGGTGAGGTTGAAGTTGTTCATCGGGCGGCCTGCTGCGTGGTGTTCGCGTCAACAATCGCCGCGCCGGGAAGCGCGACCTTCAGTCCGGAGGCCATCTTCTGCACCCCGGCGGTAACGACCAATGCGCCGGCCTGCGGCCCGGAGACGAGCACCTCGTCGTTGCCGTAGCCCAACACCGCCACCTGCACCAGTTCGACGACGCCTACCGGATCCTTGCCCACGGGCGTGACTACCCACAGCGCAGGCTGGCCACCGCTTTGCGTCAGTGCCGTGGCCGGTACCGCCGCCACTGAGACACTGGTCATCACGCGCTCGGCCGTGACCGTGGCAGTGGCGCCCAGCGGCAGCGCCTGCATCGGTTTGAGCCGCGCGCGATAGGTGCGCGTCTGCGCCGCGGCCTGCGGCGACAGCTCGCGCAGCGTGACATCGAAGATCTCGTTTGGCGCACTGGCCAGCGAGGCCTTGAAATGCGCCTCCTTGAAAAAGGACAGCTGATCCTCGGGCACATCGATGACGATCTCGGATTCATCCGGATTCGCGATTGATACAACCGGTTGGCCCTCCGGAACAACCTGGCCGGCCTCAAAGCGCACAGCCGTGACCACGCCGCTACGCGAGGCGCGCAGCACGGTGTACTTGAGCCGGTTGCGCGCGAGCTCGAGCTTTCGCGCCTCGGCTTCAGCGGTTGCATGCGCGGTCTGGGCATTGGTATGCGCGCGCTCGTCGTCGGCCGCACTGACCGAGCCGTCAGCCTTCAGCGCGGTCAGGCGCTGGCGGTCCGAGTCGGCCTGGCGCGTCTGTTCGACGGCAACCGTCCATTGTTGTCGCGACGCTTCTTCAGCAAGGCGATAGTCGCTGTCATCCAGCACAGCCAGTACGCTGCCTTCGCGCACAAACTGGCCTACATCGACATTGCGTTGGGCGACTTTGCCGCCCACGCGGAAGGCCTGGTCGACTTCATGTCGCGACTGTACGGTGCCCACGTAGCGACTAATGTCGCGGGCATTGTCGTAGCTGATTTCAACGGTGCGTACCGGTCGTGGTGCCTGAACGGTCGGCTGGTCCGGGCTGCACGCGGACAGCATGACGGCTACGGCCAAAGCGCCGGCCGCAGTAAGGGAGGTTTTCAAGGCGGTTCCTCTTTGAAAAAGGCAGTTTCTTAAGAAAGTGGTGGCCGGTCGGCTTGGGTGGCTGCGGTGGGAGTGGCGGGTTGTTCGAACACCTGCCAGCCCCCGCCCAGTGCCTTGTAGAGCTTCACGCTATCGAGCAGCAGCTGGGTGTTGCTTTCGTTGGAGTTCAGGCGTGCCGCCAGGCGCGCCCGCTGCGAATCCAGCAGCGGCAACAGGTCGATCTGCCCGCGGTTATAGAGCGACTGAGCGCGGTTCTGCGCAGCCTCGGCGGACGCAGCGGCCAATTGCAGCGACCCGGAGCGGCGGCGTTCCTGCGCCAGCGTGACGAGGGCGTTCTCCACATCCTCGAGTGCTCGTACGATGCCGTCTTCGGCGCGCAGTACCGCCTCTTGTTGAGCACTTTCGGCTGCGTCGTTGATCGCTTGCGTGCGCCCGGCGTTGAAGATCGGCATCGCCAGCAGTCCCGCCACGTTGGTGAAGCGCGCAGCGCCGAGATCGGCACCGTTCAGGCTCAGGCCCTGTTGGCCGAAGGATGCGCCGAGGAAGAGCCGCGGGAACCACTCGGCCGCTGCCTGCTGGCGGCGCGCATTGGCCGCGTCGAGCTGCGCCATCAGCGCCAGTACGTCAGGTCGGCGTTGCAGCAGCTCGGCGGGCTGGCCCGGCTTGGCCTCGGGCACCTGCGCATCACCATTCGAGGGCTGGATGTTCGCGGTATTGAACGACTGATCGGCGATCAACACCGCGATACGATGGCGCGATACAGCCGCCAGCGTTTCCAGCGGCGGAATCTGCGCCCGTGCCGACAAGGCGTCGGTCTGCGCGCGCTCGACGTCGAAGGCGGACGCCAGCCCCACCTGCTGGCGCGCGGTGACCAGACGCAGCGTCTCGTCCTGCATCGCCGAGATGGCACGCAGCGTCGCGGCCTGGCGCTGCGCGCCGACCAGTGTGAAGTAGTTGCTGACAACGTCACTCATCACCA
The DNA here is from genome assembly GCF_022014505.1 of Pseudomonas sp. PGPR40. NCBI lineage: Bacteria > Pseudomonadati > Pseudomonadota > Gammaproteobacteria > Pseudomonadales > Pseudomonadaceae > Pseudomonas > Pseudomonas sp. PGPR40. The sequence goes on from NZ_JAKLSP010000006.1 coordinate 61,660, forward strand.
GCAGGCGCACGCCACGCATGCTGTGCTCCGCGGCCAGCGCATCGGCGTCGGCTGCTGCTGCGCCGGCGCGCAGGCGGCCGCTCAGGTCGAGCTCCCACGAGACGTCCAGGCCCACACTGGTGGTCTTGGTATCCGGATAACCCTGTTTCGTGGCCGAGTTGTAGCCGCTGCTGCGATCGCTGCCGGAGGCAGATGCGCCGACGCTTGGGAGCAGCCAGGAACGGCTGACCGTTTCGCCGGCACGCGCGGCGCGCAGGCGCTCGGCGGCAATCTTGACGTCGCGGTTCTCGCGCGCTGCTCGGCGTACCAGATCCGTCAGCATCGGGTCGTGGTAGACCTCCCACCACGCGGCTTCGGGTTCCATCTCGGAGGCTGTGCTTGCGGCGAAGTTACTCGGCAGGTCTACCGACGGCTTGACGACCTCCGTGGAGCAACCGGTCAAGACAAAGGCGATAGACGCGGCAAGCGCCGCACCCACGACGACGCCGAGCAGGCGTTCGGCATGTTGCAGGGGCGTCTGCCCGGCGTAGCGGATCAGCGGATGGGAGGTTGGAAGTCGCGGCATCGGATTGGACTCGTGTAGATTCGAGATGGCATCAGCGTAGGGCCCGGTGTGCGCGAAATCGTCAGCGAAGCGTCGCCGTTCGGTCGCCATGTCGAGCACCTCATTCATGTTGGAGGCGTCACTCGCCGTCGGTATCTGCCGCGTGCTCGCTGGCCGCCGACGTGAGATCCGAGTCAATCGACTCCAACAACTCATCGGCGGATGAAAACTCGTGCTGACGCCCGGTGACCAGGTTTTCGAGGCGGCCCGCGAGGGCCCCGGGCGAGGCATCGCTACGCAGCTTCACAACGTACGAGCGGCGGTTCGGGTACTTGGATTCAGGGTTCAGGCTCATCGCAGACCAGGGGGTAAGAAAGTTCGACGACAGAGTAGGCCGTCCCCTGGGGCGAGTCGTAAGCGAAAGGTCAGACTTCGGTCGGGACAGCGCCGCTCCTACAGGTCTGTGTCCTTAACTTTTCAATCAGACTTTGCAACCTGAAGCAGCGAGCGCGCTCGTTTCACCAGTTCGGTTCCATGTGTTTCGGGCAACTGGTCAACCAGCGCCGCCAGGGCTTGACGGTCCTCGGTCGTGGCGTCGTATTGCTCACACAGCTCCACCAGCGCCTGCAGTTCCAGCCACGGTGCTTCCTGGACGCGAGCCTCCTCAACCGCACGCCGCACGGTGATGCTGCCGGCATCGAGCCGGCCCTGCATCCGCGCAATCGATGCCTCCAGCAGCAACAGTTGCGGCAGGTACACGCGCTCGCCCAGTTCTTCCCCCACCCGTAGGGCTTCCTGTAGCTCGACTTGCGCAGCGTCGCAATCACCCGCCAGCAGCAACGCCTCGGCGGCATAGCCGAGCACCTCGCTGGCACCGGAGCGCATGCCGAGTCCGGTGTGTTCGTCGTAGGCCTCGCGGATGCTGCGGTAGCCATCGTGCGGTGCGCCGTTGCGCGCGTTGGCCCAGCCGCGCCACCAGCGGCAAGCCGTGCGCCCCAGCGCGAGCGAATACTCATCGACTAATGTCTGCATGTCGTCAGCCAGCGCTGCCACCCGCAGCGGGTTTCCCATCCGCACCTCGATCAACACCTCCTGCCAGGTGGCGACCAGCCAGGTCATAGGCTGGCGAAGTGTTTGTGCGCGGGTCCGCGCCTGCTGCATGTGCGCGCGGCCTTGCTCAACCAGGCCAGAACGCACAAGTTCTATGGCCAGCATGCCGTGCAGCATGACCTGAGGATCGGCCGCAAAGATCTCGTTCGCCCCGATGTCTAGCGGCTCGGCGATTGCGAGTGCGCGCTCCAGCCATCGGCGGGTCGCCTGCGTGCGACCCTGGAGATGATGCACCTCGCCCTGCACGATGCACGCCACCAGCATGAGCGCTGGATCGTTCGCCTCCGACGAGAGGGCTTCGGCGCGTTCAGCTACCGCCAGCGCCTGCGTATAGTCGCCGCGCAGACCGAGCAGATAGCCGAACCCATGCAGCAGGCGGCCGCGCATCGGATGCTCGGGTACATCCGCTAGCAACGTGTAGGCGCGTTCGAACGCGCTCCTGGCTTCGCTGCCGACACCGAGCGTGTGGAAAGCCGACACGCCCTGCAGCGTGGCCAAGGTGATTTCGAGCGTATCGCGCTCTATCCCTTCTGGCGCTTGGCGCAGCAGGACCATCGCGCGCTCAGTGAGGCCGATGCACAAGGCCGGGCTGAAGTGCAGCAGCGCGGCTTCCGCTGCCTCGGCGTAGTAGCGCAACGCGGTCATCGGTTGCCGGGCCCGGTCGAAGTGCGTCGCCAACTCCGAAGCAGCAACCGGCACGCCGGCCGTGCGCTCGCGTTCGAGCGCAGCGCCAACCTGGCGATGAAAGTGGGTGCGCAATGAGCGCGGCGTGCGGTCGTACAGTACCTGGCGGAAGAGGGCATGCCGGAACGAGTAGGGTGGCTCCATCGTCTCTTCAAGTTCGGCGGCCCGTGACCGCGTCAGCCATACCTGCTCGCGCACCAGTTCCTCGCAGGTATCGGCCACAGAAGCGAGGTCGCGCTCGAGGGCCAGCGAAACCGTCTCGACCCGGAATTCGACTCCGCATACCGCTGCCGCCGAGAGCAGCGCACGCTGCTCCGGCCCGAGCTTGGTGATGTAGTGATCAATGATGGCCGCGAGGTTTTCGGGAACCGCCATTCCCGCCAGCCGGGCCTCGATGGTAGTGTCGTCGTCCGTGGTGTCCATCACCTCACTGATAACTGACGACACGAACAGCGGCACCCCGTCGGTGCGTTCGTGCAGGGCACGCACGAAGGCTTCATCGCGCGACAGCGAGGCCGAACGCAGCGCGACATAGTCAGCGACTTCGGTTTCCGAGAACGGATCGAGCACCACTTCCTCGCACAGACGTTGCTGGCGCAGTTCGTGGCGCAACGAGTTGAGCGGATGATCGAGCGCCACCACCTCGGCAACGCGAAAGCTCGCCAGCCACATAAGCCGCGTGCGGCCACGTCGCCGCGCCACATAGTCGATGAGCTGGACAGTCGCCCGATCGCTCCAATGCAGGTCTTCGGTTATCAGCAACAGCGGCCGTTGCTCGGTGTAGCGGTCCAGCAGTTCACCCATTTCCCGCAACATGCGATCCGGACCGATGCCGGCAAGTTCGCGTCGCAACGCGTCTCGCTCTTGCGCGGTGCTCAGCCACGGCAGTTGCAGCAGCCAGGTCGGCGCCACGGCGCGCATCAGCGTCGGCAGGGCGGGGTCGCTGCGGCACAGATCGGCCAACGCCTCCAACACCGGCAGGTATGGCTCGCCGGTGCCGTAGTGCTCCACGCAATGGCCGCGTGCGCAGGCGATGTCGCCAAGGCTGGCGAGGAAATGCTCGATCAACGTGGTCTTGCCAATCCCTGGCTCTCCGGCAAGCCAGACCACTGCGCGTTGCCCGCCGTAAGCTCGCTCCCATGCCCGATGCAGCCTTGAGAGCTTGTCGGTGCGACCAATGAATGGCGGTGATGGATGCGCGCCGACCGCCGGCACCGTCGCGGATTCAGGCGGCATCGAAGGTGCAGGGGAGGGCGCGGCGATGAAGCGATAGCCGCGCCGCGACACAGTCTCGATGAAACGAGGCTGCCTGGGGTCGTCGCCCAGCACCTTGCGCAGATCGCTGATGGCCGTCTTCAGCACTGAATCGCTGACGAACCGATGCCCCCACACGGCATCAAGCAAGGCATCCTTGGTCACCAGCGATCCTGGTTGGCGTGCAAGTGCGCAAAGCAGAGTGAAGGGCGTTGGTGCCAACGCCACGGCTTCTCCGTTACGTAACAAGCAGGCATTGGCTTCGTCGAGTTCGAACTCGACGAAGCAGAGCTGGACTGGGTTCGGATGAGGCTGCGGACGCGCCACGTTGGATTCCTGAAGGCAAAAACATGGTTTCTAGCACTGGGCCATTAATCCAATAACAACGCTGATCGGCTCATAAGCCAAGCCTCGCCGGTCGGAAATTGATGCAGACACACCCGCTGTCCATCGCGGAGCAATTCAATGAGGCATTGCGACCCTGACACCCTCGGCACAGCACAGATGGCCTCATTTCTGGGGCGGCAGTGCCCCAAAATTGTAATGACAAAAATTTCAATATTGAAATATATCTCAATTTTACATACCTTCACCTTGCCTGACGATGAGATCTGCGTATCTCACGACTTCAATCACAACAAGGGCTCGAGATGAACAACAACAAGAAAGGTACGGAACTGCCTCCCACCGCCGTCGATGTGCTGGTCGTCGGTAACGGTCCGGTAGGGGCGACAATCGCGGCGCTGCTCGGCCGCTATGGGGTGAAGACACTGGTATTGGACAAGACCCATGAGGTCTTGCTAATGCCCCGCGCCATCGCTCTGGACAACGAGGCGCTTCGCATCCTGCAACTCGCCGGATTGTCGGAAGATGCTTTCGAGAAGATCGTTATCCCTGAAGTGAAGATGCACTCCCCGGTCCTCGGGCAATTCAGTCGGGCCAACACCGCCGGGTGCATCGACGGTCATCCCAAGCTGGTGACTTTCTATCAACCCGACCTCGAACACGCGATGCGTAAACAGGTCTCTGGGCTGCAGTCAGTGACCAGTCTGGGTGGATTCGAGCTCGAGAATCTGGTCGAGGAATCGGATGGTGTCGTCGCCTCCGTGCGGGACCAGGACGGCCATCTGCACTTCATTCGCGCCCGATATCTGATCGGTGCGGATGGTGCAAGCTCCAGGGTCAGGGCCTTGATTGGCCAGGAATTCGAAGGGCAGACCTATGCAGAGGATTGGCTGATTGTCGATGCCAGGAACCGGCACAAATCAGCCATTGATCACGTTGAGTTTCTCTGCGATCCACAGCGCCCAACGCCGCACATGCCCGCGCCTGGCGGAAGGGAGCGTTGGGAGTTCATGCTGCACCCAGGCGAATCCCGGGAAGAGCTGGAAAGCCCGGAAAGCATCGCCCGGCTGATCGCGCCATGGGTCAATCCGCAGGAGCTGGAAATCGAGCGCAAGGCGGTGTATCGATTTCACGCGCGCTGCTGCAACAAATTCAGCCAGGGGCGAGTCTTCCTTGCAGGTGATGCCGCCCACATCACCCCTCCCTTTGTTGGGCAGGGTCTCGTAGCGGGACTTCGAGATGGCGCCAACCTTGCCTGGAAACTGGCCTGGGTCCTTCATGGCCAAGCCGCGCCTTCAATACTCGATACCTATGACGTAGAGCGCCGGCCCCATGCTCAGGCGATGATCAATCTGGCAAAACTCATGGGCCGTCTGGTGATGCCGAGAAACAAGGTCGCCGCTTTCTTCGTCCACGGCTTGATGCGCACGCTGGCGTTGACGCCCGCTACCAGAAGGTACTTCGAGCAACTGGACATCAAACCGAAGAACATCTTCAAAAACGGCCTGTTCGTGCAGCACCGTCGTGGCGAGAAGCTGGTGCGTGGCAGTCTGTTTCCCCAGGCCTGGGTTCGCAACACGCAACAGCAGATCCAGCTGAGCGACGATGCTCTTGGGCACAACCTGACCCTGGTTGGATTTGGTGTTGACCCATTGTCACTGCTGAGCACTGCTGAGGTCTTTTCCTGGACAAAAATGGGGGGTGACTTCTTGCAGATCGGACCCTGCGGTCAGCGCTCCGACGGCGCTTGCGACTTCATTGAAGACCTGAACCATGACATCCTGCCGCTGGCTGCCAAAGGCACGCTCGTCGCGATCCGTCCCGACCGTATTATCATGCACCACGCTCCCGGCATCGATGCAGGCAGTCTGGTTCGAGACTGCCTGATGCTGATGGGTAGCGCCGATTCCACTGCCGATAGCGTTTCCATTACCCTCAATGAACCTCCTCGATTAAGAGCCTGAAGATGCCTTCCCCCACTTTTCCTTCAGAAGCAACTGAGCAAGAGCCTCTCACTCGGGGCCACAAGAAGCGTGAACGCACCCGTCGCGGCCTGGTGGATGCGGCATTGCGTCTTGTCGCACGTAAGGAAGTGGGGGAGATTGCACTGCTTGATGTCGCCTCGGAGGCCGCAGTATCCAACGGCACCATCTACAACTATTTTCGAACGCGCGACGAAGTACTCGAGGCGGTTGGCATCGCCATGGCGAGCGAGTTCTCCGATGCCATTTCCACCCTGAGTTCGGACGTGCACTGTGGTGCACAGCGGCTTTCGATTGGCGTGCGCATGTTTGTATGCCGGGCTGCGTACGACCATCAATGGGCCAACGCACTGCTGCGCATCATCCATTCCGATCAGGCCATGCGTTCGCGCTTGGCTGCCCATGTGCTGGGCGACTTGCGTGATGGTCTGCGTGCGGGCACTTTCGCTTACGAGGACGAAGGGATCGCCCTGGACATGGTCGTATCGTGCACAACCGGCGCCATGCGCTCGGTTGTCGAAGGGCGCGTGGTGGCGGAGCACGACCAGCGGGTCGCCGAGATGATTCTCAAGGCTCTGGGCGTAACACCTGCCAAAGCCAAGAAAATCGCCGGTAAGCCGCTACCCTAGTCCTGATATCATCCTCGGCCGGCTAAACCCGGCCAATCCATTGCCGATAGTTCTTCGCTTGGCGATGAGACTTCAGCTGATTGCCGATCAATGCCATGAGTGGCGACGTCCTGGGTTGTGTCCGTTTGCCTTGGCTCAACAAGCCGAGTTGCTTCTTGATCACCGAGGCCACTGCAAGCGATGCCAGCGCCTTATTCTTCCAGCGGACGACGACGGGCTCCACTTCGGTGTCCTGACCTGCCATCCACTGGCTTGGCAGGGCCGGCTCGATTGCCAATGCAGTGGCAAGCCCCACCATCGACACCGAGCCGCTCACCACTCGCTCCGCAACCTCCTTTCGGCGCACACCGCCGGTGACCATCAGCGGCATGCGTGCTATTTCTCCTATTTTTTCCGCGAACTCAAGAAAATACGCTTCTCGAGCCAAGCGGCTGCCATCGCGGGTTTGCCCCTGCATCGCCGGGCTTTCATAGCTGCCACCGGATAATTCGACCAGGTCGACCGCCTTGGCGTTGAGCATTTCCACCACGCGAGCCGCATCCTCGGCATCGAAACCACCGCGCTGAAAGTCCGCGGAATTGAGCTTCACAGCGACGCAAAAGATCGGTGCCACTCGCTGACGTATTGCATCGATGGTTTGCAGGAGAATTTGCGCACGATTTTCCAGGCTGCCACCCCAGCGGTCGCTACGCCGGTTGGTCAAGGGCGAAAGGAATTGGCTGAACAGGTAACCATGCGCTGCATGAATTTCCACACCGGTGAATCCGGCACGCTCAGCCAGCACTGCCGCCTGGGTATAGCGCGCAATCAGCTCTTCGATCTCCTGCTCATTCAAGGCTTTGGGTGGCACAAAAGCTTTTGATAGTCCGGGAATGTCGACAGCCACCGCGGAGGGGCCCCGTGCCGATTGCCCCATGGAAGCCAATAGCTGCCGTCCGGGATGATTGATTTGCATCCAGGCTTGGGCTCCACGACTGCGGCAAGCATCGGCCCATAGCCTGAATTCATCCAGGTTACGATCGTCCTCAAGCACCACGCCAGCCGGTCCGGTCAAGGCATGGCGATCAACCATGACGTTGCCAGTGATGATCAGGCCGGCTCCACCGTCCGCCCAGCGCCGGTAGAGCTTAACCAGCGCTTCCCCTGGAGCGTGATCCTCATTGGCAAGATTCTCCTCCATGGCAGCCTTGGCGATTCGGTTTGGAATCACCGTGCCGTTAGGCAAACGAAGCGGTTTGAAGAGTTTTGAGCCGGTCATGTTCTGTCCTTCAGCTGATGAGAATTCGGCCAGCCATCGCTAAGGGTCATACCGTTCAAGCACCGTCTGCACAGTGCTTGCTCAGGTTGTTGAGGTCCTGGTTTGCATCGATGGTCCGGCTTGATGACCTGCCGGAACGGCGAGCCAAAAACACAATATAGCTGAACACGCGTGTTCAATTGTGTCAATGTGTCGAATCCTTCAAGGATCCTACAAAATCCAATATACCCACCCAGTTTTTAACGCCATAGAAAGGATCTCATGGAGAAAAATGTATTTAATTCAAAAAACGTGGTTGACGGCAAATGAACACAAGTGTTCAATCAGGCCATAAGGTAATCCTGGAGAGAGAACCGTGGAATCCCTAAATCCAACACAGCGCCGTATTCATCAAGCCGCCTTTCGCCTGTTCGCTGAAAGAGGCACCTCACAAGTGAACATTCTCGACCTCGCACAAGAGGCGGGCGTGGCGCGCGGAACGGTCTATAGCAACATCGACAGCATGGAAAGCCTGTTCGAGGCGGTCGCCAGCCATCTCGCGAAGGAGATGCATGAGCGCGTCAACAAGAGCTTCAATGCCCTCTCTGATCCGGCTCAGCGCCTGGCCAATGGCATTCGGTTGTTCATTCGTCGGGCTCACGAAGACTCCCAGTGGGGGGCGTTCATACATAAATTCGCCATGAGCAATGCCTCGTTACGCGAAATGTTCAGCAGCCAAGCGACGACGGATCTTCTGAGCGGACTCTCCAGTGGGCGGTACACGTTTGAAAAGGAGCAATTGCTCTCTGTACTGACGCTGATATCCAGCGGCGTTCTCGGCTCGATTTTCCTGGTGCTGGAAGGGCACAGAACGTGGCGCGAATCGGGCTCTGACACGGCCGAGCTGGTGCTGCGGGCATTGGGTGTATCACCAGAGGAGGCTCGTGCGCTGGCGACCACAGAGTTGCCGGCACTTCCTTCTCTCGACTGAGTTAGTTAACCGTTCCAGCCAGACACCCCTGTTTTTCAGGGGTGCGGGGACGGCTTTGCCCTAAAAACCCGGAAAACAAAAACAATGACCCACAAAAATGAAATGCCCCGGTTAGCGACACCACAACCTGCCCGGCATCCGCAACCGACGGTGAAGGCTCAGGATCTGACTCACCTGATCTTTCAACGGCCGGACTTGAACGAGGCAGCGCGGTTCCTGACGGACTTCGGCCTGACGGTCAGTCAGCAGGATGCCGATACACTTTACCTGCGCGCCACCGACGCCACTGCATACTGTTACCGTGTACATCGTGCGGAACATGCACGTTTTATCGGGTTCGGACTGGCAGTCCAATCGCTCAAGGATCTGGAAAAACTGACGCGCATCCCGGGCGCGTCAGCGGTCGAGAAATCGGAACATCCTGGTGGCGGGTATTACGTCAGGCTGACCGATCCCTCCGGTTTCATCGTGGAAGCCGTTTGCGACCAGACTCCTGATAAAGCTCTGGCACACAGAGCGCCTCTTTCCTGGAATCTGGCGCAGGAGCAACCGCGAATCAACGCCACGCAGCGTCCGCCGATTGCTCCGCCTGAAGTCCTCAAGCTGGGCCACATCGTCATCGAAGTGGCTGACTACCAGGCGACCTGTGCCTGGTACACGAAGCATTTCGGGTTTATTCCCAGCGATGTGCAGGTACTCCCCGACGGCACACCTATCGTCGCCTTCATGCGCCTTGACCTCGGTGACATTCCAGCACCGCACCATACGCTCGCGATAGCGCAAGGGTTCATGGCGACCTATAGCCATAGCGCCTATGAGGTCGTCGATGCAGACGCCGTGGGCATGGGGCAGCGCGTCCTGCGCGAGCGCGGTTGGGAGCACTCATGGGGCATCGGCCGACACATTCTGGGCAGTCAGATCTTCGATTACTGGCAAGACCCTTGGGGCGATAAGCACGAGCATTACTGCGACGGGGATATTTTCACGGCTGCACAGCCTACAGGCATTCATCCGGTGAGCCCCGAGGCAATGGCGCAGTGGGGGCAGCGCATGCCCAAGCGTTTTACCAAACCCAAGATGAGCCTGGCCAATCTGCGTGCGCTGTTCCGTAACCTGCGACGCAGTCCGGACTTGAGCATTCGCAAGTTGATAACACTCATGCGGATGTTCGGGTAGAGCTGCCGTCATGTCAGGCAATGCAATCAGGTATGGCCGTCGGGATGTGCTCAAAGCCGGCGCCTTGATCGTCGGTGGCTCGTTGGTCTACAGCGTTGCCAGCCCCCTCTCAGAACAACACCACAGTTCTCGCGCCGCCGAGCACGGGACAAACGCCGCTCCAGGAGTACCTTCAATGTCTGCTGTACACGTAGTCCGCTTCGAATTTCAGAACGGTATCCACTGGGGCGTGCTACGCCAAGGCCGTATCACGGTTGTCCCCGGTGCTTTTGAAACCACCGGTGATTTCATTCGCCAGAACAGTATCGACGACCTCGCTCAATTGAAAGGGACGGAGTTGGAAGAGGGCGAAGTGAAGCTGCTGTCACCGGTGACCCGTAACCAGCAGTTTGTCTGCCAGGGCGCCAATTATCGTCAGCATATGATCGAGTCGGGCATGGACCCGGATGCGAAGAAATTCAACATGATCTTCACCAAGGCAACGAGTTGCCTGGTGGCGGCTGACAGCGACCTGATCAAGCCGCGCACTGTGCGCTTCCTGGACTACGAGATTGAACTGGGGCTGGTGATGAAACGCGCGATCACCGGCTCTGTTTCTGTCACCGACGCCAATCTGCATGAGTTCATTGCGGGCGTCGTCATCGTCAATGACTACTCGGCTCGTGACATTCAGATTCCCCAAATGCAGTTCTACAAGGGCAAAAGCTTCCGCACTTTCGGTCCGGTCGGCCCGTACCTCTGCCTGCTGGATGCCACGAACATTCATTACCTGAAAGAACTGCAGCTGCGCCTGACGGTCAACGAACAGGTGCGACAGAACGACAGCACGGCCAACCTGGTTTACGGCCCCGCTGAAACCCTTACCGAACTCTCTTCCGTGCAAGATCTCGCCGTTGGCGACCTGATCGCCACCGGTACGCCTGCCGGCTGTGCACTAACGATACCTTCGCCTGCCAAACAGCGTATTGCGGCCCTGATGCCAGAAGCCACCAAATGGAAGCTTTTCCTCAAGGCGCAGGAAGGTCGGACGCAATATCTCAAGCCAGGTGACGTAGTCGAGGCGCGCATTCGCAGCGCCGATGGCGTGATCGACCTCGGTGTGCAACGCAACCGAGTCGTGGAGGAAGCCTGATGGTTGTGCAGACCCTGAGTGACATTGAAAGTCTCGAACAAGTCCCCCTGTCGGAGCGCGGCCTGGCTTGCAACACTTATGAAGCGCTGCGACAGGCGGCTCGGTGCTCCCCTCAGGCACCGGCGCTTAGCTTCTTCGCCGACGCCGCGGATTTCAGGCGCACCTATAAGTGGAACTACTCGCAGCTTTTCGCGGATATCACCCGCGCGGCGAATGCCTTCGATCACCTGGGTATAAAACCGGGCGAGGTGCTTGCCTTTATCTTGCCCAATCTGCCGGAAACCCATTTCACGATATGGGGCGGGGAGGCAGCGGGCATCGTCATGGCGATCAATCCGCTGCTCGAGGCCAAGCAGATAGCTGGCTTGCTGAATGCCGCGAAGGCATCCGTGGTAGTGACGCTTGCGCCGACGGCGGGCAGCGATCTGTGGCCCAAACTGGCTTCGCAGCTGGATCAGTTGCCTACGGTCAGGTCTGTCGTTTGGGTCAGCATGGAGCCCTATGTCGCCGAACCCGTGCGTGGGGCCCTGAAAGCAGCGGCATTGAAGGAGCGAGACTTACACCGCGATATCGCGATCCACGATTGGCAATCGCTGATGAGTACTCAGCCGCGCACACACCTGAAGAGTGGTCGGCAAATCCGCCAGGATGAGTGCTCCTCCTACATCTGTACGGGCGGTACCACCGGGCTCCCGAAGATAGCCGCGCGTACCCATGGCTCGGAAGTATTTAATGCATGGGCCATGGCTGCTCATATGCAGCCACGCAGCGGTGGCCAGGTTATCTTTTGTGGCCTGCCGCTGTTTCATGTCAATGGACAACTGGTGACGGGACTGATGCCTTGGACTCAAGGCGACCATGTGATTCTCGGGACGCCTCTTGGGTATCGTGGCGAGGGGGTGATCCCGCGATTCTGGGAGATGGTCGAGCACTTCGGTATCAACTTCTTTTCCGGTGTGCCAACGGTCTATGCCGCACTTTTGCAAAATGAATGCGAAGGCCGCGACCTGTCCAGCCTTCGCTATGCAATGTGTGGCGCCGCACCCATGCCGGCAGAGCTGTTCCGGGAGTTCGAGCGCCGGACCGGGCTAAAGATCCTTGAAGGTTACGGTCTTACCGAGGGCGCCTGCGTTTCCTCAGTCAATCCGCCTCATGGCGAGCGTCGTATCGGCTCCATCGGGATACGGATCGCCTACCAGAATATGCGCGCGGTCGTGCTCAATGATTCTGGAGAGTACCTGCGCGACGCCAACGTGGATGAGATCGGCCTCATCACGATCAGTGGTCCGAACCTCTTTAATGGCTATCTGGAGGAGCGGCATAACCAGGGCCTTTGGATCGATATCGACGGTCAGCGCTGGCTGAATACGGGCGATCTGGGTCGTCAGGATGCGCAGGGTTATTTCTGGCTGACCGGACGCAAGAAGGAGTTGATCATCCGCGGCGGTCACAATATCGATCCCAAGCAAATCGAGGAGGCTCTGCAGGCGCATCCCGCCGTCGCCTTGGCCGCTGCAATCGGCAGCCCCAATGCCTACTCGGGCGAGGTGCCAGTTGCCTACGTTCAACTGCGCCCCGGGCAAGTTTGCAACGCCGAAGAGCTTGAGGCATTCGCTCATCTCAATATCAGCGAGCGGGCAGCAGTTCCCAAGCGCATTGAAATCCTCGAGGCGTTGCCCCTGACTGCCGTGGGCAAGATATTCAAGCCCGCTTTGCAACAGCGGGAGATCGCCAAAGTAGTCCAGGAGGAAGTGGAGCGCCTGGGGCTTTTGGATATTGCGGTTGAGGTCGTGCAGGACAATCGCCGTGGGCATGTCGCGTGCATCCGGGCCGGAACGGGCCAGGAAATCCTGGCTCCGCTTTTGGGGCGTTATAGCTTTCAAGTCGAGTGGCTTAATTGAGTTTCTGATTCATATCTGTAAGTCCAGCAGTGGTGCCCTGGCGCTGTTCGGCCAGGGCGTTTAACACAACTTCGATCAACTCCAACCGGCACTGAAAAGTGCACAGGAAGGCGAAGCCTTGCCTGCGTGCAATCAACAAAAACAATAAACAAGAGGTGGAAAATGAAACTGAATAGCCGTGTGATCCCGTGTCTCTCTGCACAGCGAAAGTGCGCTGTCTGGATTAAGTTCACCAGTGCCATGGCACTACTCAGCGCCTCTTCTATTGCAGGTGCCAATGGCATTGCTCTAAACGAACAAAGTGCAAGCAGTGCGGGAACTGCTTATGCGGGAAGATCATCCTCCGCGCTGGATGCCAGCACGATCTTTGGAAATCCTGCAGGCTTGACCAAGTTGAAACGCAGTGAAATTTCCGGCGGGGCAGCGGTGGTCTCGGTTAGCGACGATATCAGTAATGCACAAAGCAGTGCCCCAGGAACGAATGAGGGGGACTCGGTACCTTTGGGGGCCATTCCTTTCGCCTATATGTCTACGCCGCTCGATGATCGTTTTTCGATTGGTCTGGGCCTCTATGCTCCGAGTGGTCTGATCAATGATTACGAGGGCTCTTTTCAGGGCCGCTACCATGGCTCCTACAGCACGACCAAGGAAATAACCCTGCAGCCCACCATTGCCTATCGAATCAATGATTACGTGTCCATTGGTGGCGGACCGACCATAAACCGTTTCAATGCAAAGCTTCAGAATTACCTGGCCACCGGTGCCCTGAACAACGGCCAAGACACACTGGTCACCATTAAAGGCGATGACACGGCACTTGGCTACAACATCGGCGTCTTGTTTGACTTGAGTGATGCGACCCGTTGGGGGATTAACTATCACTCGAAGGTGAGTTATGAACTCAAAGGGCATACTGAAGTTACCGGCTCCCCGAGCGTTATCCCGCTGGACGGAAAGTATGACGCCAAGCTAGATCTTACGATGCCCGAATCAGTGGATACGTCCATCACCCATCATTTCGATAGTCGCTGGACGGGATACCTGGGGACCACCTGGAAACGCTGGAGCCGGATCAAGAAGGTCGAGGCAGTCAACAGCGGTCTTTCCCCCCTGGGTCAGGCGGCTGGTCTGGGACGCGTGACCGAAGAAATGAACTGGCGCGACACTTGGTCCACCGCAATTGGCGCATCCTGGCAATTGAACCAACAATGGCTGCTGCGCGCAGGCTACGCCTATGATCCGTCGCCTATCAGAAATGCCGATCGCAGCGTGCGCGTTCCGGTCGGGAATCGCCAGGCCGTGACCTTGGGCGGCGCTTATTCGCCGAACCCCGACCTGACGATAGACTTTGCTTATGGTTATCTGTGGGATTCCAAAGTTTCCGTAAAGCACTCGAACAACTCCGGTCTTCAACCGGAATACAGTGCCAATTACGAAAATAGTGCGAATGGAATTGCAGTGCAGGCAACCTATCGGTACTGATCGCCGGTGACGATCGACCGAGGGTGTGTAAAAACGTTTTTTGAGCACGACCGGTACTCAAAACTGGACTGGAAATCGCACTTCCACGCGAAATCCACATCTGCTGACGTGCCGATAAATTTCAGTAGGCACGCACACTTCAATTTTGGCGAAGCGTTTTTACACACTCTGGACCTATCGCCGACGCTCGCAAACGTCTACGAAACTAGGGGCGATTCACACTATCGCGAAAGATATGCTGAAATCCTAATAAACATTACGCCCCCATAACATTAAAGGCAGCGGTGCGGAACGCGTCCGCTGCCTTTGTTTGTTGTGCGTTTTTAGTTCTTCTATGGATGTCGTAAACTGTTGTTGCGCAGCATGCGGTGACAGTTTGAATAGCCAGGTCTATGACTCCGATTTTCCGATCCGCACTCTTTGGCGTTGGCTGCGGAGTTTGCTTTATTGCCATTTTGTTCATTCATCCATTGCTTTTTCTTGCTCTGCCGATACCTTGTTTTGAGGTTGATAGAGTCGCGGTATGGTTGTGTGCCCGGTAGGTGAAATGGCATTACCAGTCGTTCCCTGTAACCTTGCCTTTTCCTCTTTCAGCCATTCGTCCATTGCTTTTTCTTGCTCTGCCGACACCTTGTTTTGAGGCTGATAGAGTCGCGGTATGGTTGTGTGCCCGGTAGGTGAAGCGGCATTGCCAGTCGCCCCCTGTAACTTTGCGTTTTCCTCCTTAATCCATGCGTCCATTGCTTTTTCTTGCTCTGCCGATACCTCGTCATGAGATTGATAGTGCCCCGGAGTGGCTATATGTCCACTGCCGTCATAAGTGGGCTCGTCGTTTTTAACGGTGCCATCCTTCAAGTGCTCCGATGAACCAGCAATGCCTCTTAAGCTTCTATCGTCATTTTTAGTTTCAGTCGCAGCCTGGCTTGAGTTGGGATTGACAGAGCTTTCACTCGATTTAACGGTGTCTGCGGTGGGTGTATCACTAGCTGTGAGGGTGGCGGGAGCGGAGGCGGTTTCTACTTTAACTTTTGATTTGTTTTTCTTTGCCAATTTATTACTGTTTTTTTGCATTTTCTTAATTGTTGGAACAGCAGAGTTCAGTTTCTGTTTGTTCTTGCGGATAAGATTGTCAATTGGAACGTAGCTAATGATTTGGTTGGGTTTTCTTTTGATGTTCGAGTTATAAAATTTCACTTGCTTCTGTGTTAGCTGA
The DNA here is from genome assembly GCF_022014505.1 of Pseudomonas sp. PGPR40. Classification (NCBI taxonomy): domain Bacteria; kingdom Pseudomonadati; phylum Pseudomonadota; class Gammaproteobacteria; order Pseudomonadales; family Pseudomonadaceae; genus Pseudomonas; species Pseudomonas sp. PGPR40. The sequence goes on from NZ_JAKLSP010000006.1 coordinate 77,340, forward strand.
ATATCAGCAATAGGCGGCAACCGAATGAGACCAATAATTGCCTCGCGAGCAATGGCATATGTAAGCTGGTCAAAGCTGTAAACGAAACTATTACTTGATTTTGGTACGGTAGGGGAGAGTGTCATTATTTCAATGGCACTATCATGCTTGGCGAGTGTTTTTCCTGCCACTAAATCCTTATAGGTGTAAACAACATTGCACTTCGATCGGATTCCACCCCAGGCGTTGCTTATAGACACTGAAGATACTTCTGCGCTTATTTCAATGCGGCCACTGTAATTTCCAAATTCGATAAAGCGATCACTGTTATGAATTTCCTTCTGGGTCGCATTCTTGATAGCATTCCCCCAGTTTGAAATCTGCAATTCACCTGAAAAACTATTGTCAATGGATACATTTTCTTTGTTTTTTATTTCTGCCGGAAGAACAATAACATCTACATTGTACGCAAAGTCATAATAGTCAATATCAGAAACGATACTCTTGTTTCTTTCGCTCGAGATTTCTGAGTAGTTTCTTATGTTGGCACAACTTGTCACTCCGAAAAAGCTAAAAGCCAGCACGAGTAAGGCAGTTCTTTTTTTTATCGACATGTTACTCTCCTATAATTATTGATTAAGGGCTTGCTTTGTCGCTGGCACATAACAGTGATTAAACCGAATTCGGCGATAACGAAATAATAGAGGTCTGTAGATAACTCTGCGCTGCCAATTCCGACTTTTTTTAAAATTCTATATAAATCATAGGTCTATTTTCACGCCCAACCCCTCAGCTGTAATCGCGCGACTTCTGTTTTTTTGACGCCAATACCACTAGCCGATGACAGACGACGATCAATAGGTGGTCGAGGAAACTGAGTGTAACCCTTGGCTTTGGGAGGCCGCTTTTGGTCTAGGCATTGTGAAAACGTGCATTGGTGGCTCAAATGTGAGCTACCTGAGCGCTGTCTTATGCAGATATGATACGGCATTGATAAATTTGGATACGGCATCATGAGTACACGTTCCGACCTTCTGACCACCGCTGAACTATTGTTGCGTACAAAGGGCTATGCAGCTTTCAGTTACGCGGATCTCGCGGCTGACATCGGCATCAAGAAGGCGAGTATTCACCATCATTTCCCGACCAAGGAAGGTCTGGCAATTGCCATTGTTGAGAGCTACCTGTTCCGGTACAAGAAGCAGCTGGAGGTTATCAATGATGAATATTCCGGCATTATTGAACGTCTCGATGCCTTCGCCCTGATGTTTGCGCAAAGCAGTGAAAACGGCATGTTGCCGCTCTGTGGCGCCTTGGCCGCGGAATTACTGGCATTGCCGCAAAGCTTAAAGGAAATGACGCGGGATTTTTTCGAAATCCATCTCGACTGGCTTCAGGCCAATATCGCTCTAGGCCAAGCGGCAGGGGAGCTCAAAGCTGAGCTGGACGGCGTGAAGATCGCCAGAGTCATCCTGAATACGCTGGAAGGTGGCAGCTTTGTATCCTGGGCGCTGAACGACCAATACGACCGTTCTTCTGGATTCGATTTCATTTTAGATGGACTTCGGGTGGCCGAACCGCGCCACTAATGCCCGACCCGCTTTTTTTGCTTCATGAGACGACCGATTCTGCCATCGCCAGCTCGGTCTGCTGTTCCTGCCAAGTAAGTGGCTCCAGCGGCTTATCGCTCACCTCCTGAATTTTATTCCCGCGTACTGGACTGACGAGAGCCTGTCTCGTCTCCCGGTTGTGCTGCGGATATCTGCCCATGCCTATGGCCTGAGGTGGAAAGGCTATAACCAATAAGATGGCAAACCCTATATTTTAATAATGATGTCTACGTATTCCAGGCAGGCCGGGTCGCGGGTGCGTTTGTTCGGCAGCTGGGGATAGGTTTAAAGATATCTTGAATGGCTGCCTACTAGTTGGTAGGGTTGTGTCTCTTTCGGGCGGTCAAACGCCTGGTCCATCCAAAGAGGATTGAATAAATGAGCAACAACCTGAACGGTATCGACGTAGCCGCACTCCAGCAATTTGCCCAAGGCGTTGCTGAGGATGTGACCAAGCGCAAGGCAAGTTTCAACGTCAAGACCCAATGGGAGCACCAGACTCGCTCAGTCGCGAAAGTCAGCCGTTACAGCCTGGCAGGTCAAACCTACTCACGCGATTTTGAAATCGTGGCCGATGAGCCAAATGAATTGCTGGGCCAGAACACCGCGCCTAACCCCCAGGAACTGTTGATGGCAGCACTCAATGCCTGCATGTCGGTCGGTTATGCCGCCAACGCCGCAATGATGGGTATCAAGATTCATAGCTTGGAAATCGAGACGGATGGCACCCTCGACTTGCGCGGTTTTCTGGGTATTGAAGAGAGTGTCAACCCAGGCTACGACGAGGTAAGTGTGGTTATTCGCCTGCACACCGACGCTTCCCGTGAGCGCGTTGAAGAACTGCACAAAGTGGTGCTCAAGACGTCGGTCAACTACGCAAACTTCTCGAAAGCCATCCGTATGGTGCCCACCCTCGAAGTTCGTGAAGGCTGATTTCGCCGATCCGTTGTTCAGACTCTCCACGCACCAGCAGGCGATGAGTCGTCCTGGTGCCAAGTTTTAAATCTTGATCAGAAGGACTGATGAAATGAGCAATTTCTTTAAAGGTCAAAAACTGTTAGTCGTCGGTGGCACCAGCGGAATGGGCCTGGAAACGGCCCGCATGGTTCTCAAGGCGGGCGGTAGCGTGGTGCTTACCGGAAGCAAGCAGGATAAGGCCGAGGCTGCACGCCGCGAATTGAGCCCGCTGGGTTCTGTGTCCGTGATCGTCGCCAACCTGATGACTGAAGAGGGCATGAATTCCGTTCGGCAGGAAATCAACACCCACCACAGCGATATCAGCCTGATGGTGAACGCTGCCGGGATTTTTATTCCCAAGCCGTTCACTGATCACGACGAAGCCGAGTACGACATGTACCTGTCGCTCAACCGGGCGACCTTTTTCATTACGCAAGCCGTGGTCAAGAACATGCTTGCCGCCAAGCGCGAAGGGGCGATAGTCAACGTCGGCTCCATTGGTGCACAGGCAGCATTGGCCGGTTCACCGGCATCGGCCTATTCCATGGCCAAAGCGGGGCTGCATGCATTGACCCGCAACTTGGCCATTGAATTGGCCCACTCCGGAATCCGGGTCAATGCAGTCTCGCCAGGGATCGTCCATACCTCGATCTACGAGGGTTTCATGGACAAAGAGGCGATCCCGGAGGCAATGAAGTCGCTTAACGCTTTCCACCCACTCGGGCGAGTCGGTGTTCCCGAAGATGTGGCTAACACCATCCTGTTCCTGCTTTCCGACAAGGCGTCCTGGGTGACCGGTGCTATCTGGGATGTGGACGCCGGCGTCATGGCGGTACGTGCCTGACCACATCGGCAAGCGCGGCCTGATGAAAGTCCCCGTTGGGGGGGCTTTCTGTCGTCACCCTTTGGCTGGATTCAACTATTTGCTTGAAACGCTGGCAACGCGGTCTCTATTAATTTTGGTGCAGGATGAATTATGCAAACCCCTTCAAAAAAATATGCAGTGGATATCTGGTCTGATTTTGTCTGCCCTTGGTGCTGGATTGCCAAGCGTCGCTTCGAGAAAGCGCTGGAGCGTTTTCCTGAAAAAGACAGTGTGCAGGTAAATGTCAGGGCCTATCGTCTGGCGGCGAATCAGGCACCAGAGCCTATGGTTGCGGCTCTTGGGCGCAAGCTTGGAAACCCGGACTTCGCTGCCGCGATGATGAGCACTGTCAGTGAATATGGCCAAGCTGATGAGCTGGATTACCGTTTTGACACCATGCTGTTTGGCGACACCGCTGATGCCCACGTATTGGTCAAGGCAGTTGAAGATCCGGCAGCGAAGAAGCGTCTGGTGGAGGCGCTGTATGAGCAGAGTACGACCCATGGTAAGTCATTGTTTGATCGCAGCAGCCTGAACACTATTGCCAAGGCAGCAGGTGTATCGGATGAGTCAATTCAACTGGCGTGGTCATCCGTTGAATTGCGCGCAGAGATGGAGGAGGACGAACAGATCGCCGCGCAACTGGGTTCGGGTGTTCCTTTGTTTGTATTCGACAATGCCTTCTCATTATCCGGTGCTCAGCCCGAGGCCGCGTTTCTTGAAGCGCTGAATAAGCTGCAAGCGAAGTCAAAGACTGAGGATGACGCGTTCATCGGCCAGATCTGCGGTATAGATGGCTGCAAGACTTGATCGGCGGAAGGTGTGCGGCACTGAGTAGTGCCGCTTTCCAGTAGCATAGAAAACGAGGCAAAAATGAGCCGTATCGTTGAGTTGAGTGCCCCACAGTTCGCCCGTTTTGTTGCCAAAGGCAGCAGCGTCGTGCTGTTTTCCGCGTCGTGGTGCAAGCCTTGTCAGGAGATGAAGTCGGTCTTTCATGCCTTGGAAGAAAAGCTCCACGCCTTGGCGGCTTTTGGAAAGATCGATGTGGCGGTGTCTCCGACGATCTCGCAGATGTACGGCATCCGTGCAGTGCCATCCTTGGCGGTGTTTCACGAGGGTCGGTTGCTCCGGGTCATGCCCGGGTCCCGTTCAGTTGCAGCGCTGAAAAAAGCGGTTCTTGCGGAGTTGGAAGAGGCCGTGTAACCAGATCCGCTGTTCAGCATTGAATGCCACTTTCTGGATAACCTCGGCTTTCTGCTGGTCGGTAAAAACGCCTTCAATGCCTTTGATGGTACCGCGTGGCAGGGTGTGCTCCTTAACGTTCGAAATGGGATATCAGGATGCGCCCGCGGCATATGCCGGATAGTCGGTGTAACCCTTGGCAATCGTGTCGCTCACCCCGTAATAGGTCGTGCGATCTCCCTCAGCCAATGGCCAGCCGTACTGCATGCGTTCCACCAGATCGGGGTTGGCGATATAGGCGGTGCCGAAGGCGATCAAATCGAGCTCGCCTTTAGTCAGTTCCAATTCAGCGAGGGCTTGGGTAAATCCGCCGGCCGCCATCAACGTGCCTTTGTAGGCTTCACGAAACGCGGCACCGAAACCAGGCGGCGTCTGGGCGGCGAGGATGGTCGGTTGATAGTTCAGGTGAACGTACGCCAACTCACGTTCGTTGAGCGCTGCCGCCATGCTCATCCAGGTCTCTTCTTCGCCTTCGTACACACCAAAATCATAAAGGCGACCAAATGGCGAAAAGCGCACGGCAACGTTCGAGCTGCCGATTTCATCAGCAATCGCGTCAATGGTTTCGAGCAGGAAACGCTGGCGATTGACGATTGAGCCACCGTATTGGTCAGTGCGGGTATTCAGGGCGCTGCTGAGGAACTGGTCGAACAGAAAGCCGTTGGCCGCCATGATTTCGATGCCGTCAAAACCTGCTTCCATCGCCAGGCGCGCAGACTTCACAAAGTCGGCGGTAACGCGTTTTACTTCGTTCGTCTCCAATGCACGTGGCACGCTGGGTTGCACATGGCCGGACTTGCCCGGTTCGATCCATGCGTAAACCGTGGTGTCGACCGCCGGCTGCGTACCCGAAGAAACCGGGACCGCGTTATCCGGGTGTACCGATACATGGGACATACGGCCGACGTGCCACAACTGCGCGAAAATCTTCCCTCCCTTGGCATGCACCGCATCGGTGACCTGACGCCAGCCTGGCAAGTGTTCATCGGCGTAAATACCCGGGGTGTACAGATAGCCGCGGGCTTCTTCGGAAATCGGCAGGCCTTCGGTGATGATCAGGCCGGCGGTTGCGCGCTGAGCGTAATACAGCGCGGTGAATTCATTTGGGATGTTTTCCAGAGTCCGAGTGCGGGTCATCGGAGCCATGACAACACGGTTGGCCAAGGCGGTACCGGACAGATCGTAAGGGGTGAACAACTTATTCATGATTAAACTCGACGTCGTTGACAGGTTGAAAGCCAGCGTTTGATTTATGACTTATCGAATGCGTCCAGCACGTGTGTGCTGTAGACCAGCGCGGCGCCTGCGTTCATGTTGATGGCTACGCCAAGCGCTTCACCGATTTCCTCACTGGTAATACCGATTTTCTTTGCTTCGGCGGCGTGGAAGGCGATGCAACCGTCGCAGCGGGTGGTCACGGCCACGGCCAGGGAAATCAACTCGCGAGTCTTCGCATCCAGATGATTGGTCTTGGCGCCTGCAGCGCCGAGTGACGCCATGCCTTTCATTGTTTCCGGAGAAAGGCCGTTGAGATCTACCAGACGAGTGTTGATGTCTTTACGAGTTTGCTTCCAATCTTGCATGGGATTCTCACAGGGATGTGGATGGTGGTTGTTACAGTGATGTTTAAAACTTGCCAACAAGCTACCATCCAGTTGGTAGGCTAACAACGTGTTCGTGCTGATTGTTACTATCAACACAATCGAAGATTGGATAGTCTCTCTTTGGCAACAGAACGCGGCAACTACTGCATCGTCGACAGGCGTCAAGTCTGCAGCGGCCAAGTCTGCTAGCCTTGAGGGTTTTGGGGGCTGTAGAAGGACTGATAATGCAGATGTTTAAAATCGAGGCGAACGGATTGATTCAGCTCCGTGAGGCTCTGAGTCAAGCAGCATTGCCCTTTGATGATGTAAGCGACCCGGGTCGGCAGTTTTTCCGTTTTGAGATGGACGGAAAATGGATCGCGTACGGCGGACTGGAGGGGGCTGGTCAAGACATACTGCTTCGCTCACTGGTCGTTTGTGAGTTGTATCGTGGGAAAGGGCTGGGCAAAGCTGTGCTGTCTGAGCTGGAACGATATGCTGCTTCCCAGGGTGCGCTTCGGTTGCACTTGCTAACTCAAAGCGCTACTGGATTTTTTACAACCAATGGGTATGAAATTTTCGATAAGGATGAAGCGCCGCTCGCCATTCGCCAAACCGCCCAGTTCAAGCATTTGTGTCCTGCGTCGGCAGCCTATTTACGAAAGTCGTTAGGCACCGCGGTGGTTTCGAAGTAGCCCGTTCAGGGAAAACGAATCCGTCGCCCTTTGCCCTGGCGTCAAACCAAGGTTTCGGCGAGAGCGGGGCCTCTGTCTGTTCCGAATGGAATTGCGCGCAAAGGTGCAGTACCTTGTATTTGTAGCACCCTCGTATCGCAGTCCTGTCCAGGTTGAGAGGTGGCCTTCATGAACAACATCATCTACATCGTTGGGGTCGTTGTGATCGTCGTGGTTATCCTGTCGTTCCTCGGGTTCGCATAGCTTCGAAGACCCACTGAACGATTGCCGGGCGCCGAAAGCAGTCAAGCCTTGACCCAGCGTTGACGGCTCCAACTGCTCAATGTATCGACGGCGAATACCAGTAGCAGCATGGCCAGAATAACCGTGCTGGCTTGAGCTTCCTGGAACAGGCTGAGGCTGACATAGAGCATTTGCCCCAAACCACCGGCACCGACGAAGCCGAGCACACTGGCCATGCGGATATTGTTTTCCCAGCGGTACAGGACGTAGGCCAGTAGCTGCGGCAACAGGTTGGGCAGTGTGCCGTAACAGAAAGCCCATACGGCGTTGCCGCCCTGCAAGCGGATGGCGTCGGCGGGTTCTGGTGGGGTGTTTTCCAGCGCTTCGGCGAACAACCGGCCGAGCACGCCCGTAGTGTGCAGGGCTAATGCCAGGGTACCGGCATTGGGGCCGAGACCGGCGGCAAGGACCATCAGCGCGGCCCACACCAGTTCCGGAACCGCGCGCAAGGCGTTGAGCACCAGGCGCGACGCGCTCTGCAATGGCCAGCCGAAGCGCCCGGCCGCGGGCAATGCCAATAGCAGACCGAATACCGCCGCGAGCAGGGTGCCCAGGGCGGACATGGCAATGGTTTCCAGGGCGCCGTGGCCGATGGCTTGCAGATGGCCGGCGCTCAGGTCCGGGCTGAGAAAACGCTGCGCATAAGCACCCATCTGCTTCAGATTGCCGGTGCCGCCGAGTTCACCGAGGTCGATGCCCAGGTAGCTGAACGAGGCGATCACCGCTGCGACGATGCAGAGCAGCAGTGCCAGGTTGATCAGGCGATTCATGTCAGCCTCCAGCGCAGCAGTCGGCTGAGTTGATCGGCGAGCAGTACCAATACGAGAAACGTCAGTAACAAACTGGCCACTTCACCGCCGGCGAACATGCGCAACGACAGATCCATTTGCTGGCCCAGACCGCCGGCACCGACGAAGCCCATCACCACCGAGGCGCGGATGGCGCATTCCCAGCGGTACACCGTATACGACAGCAGCTCTGCAGCGACATTGGGCAGGATCCCGTAGAAAAAGGCTGCGAGCCGACCGCTGCCCGATTGCAATAGCGCATGGACCGGGCGCTGGTCGACCGACTCGAAAATTTCCGCGTAGACCTTGCCCAGCATGCCGCTGTAGGTAATGGCAATGGCCAGTACCCCGGCGGTCGGACCGAGGCCGACGGCGCGCACGAACAGCAGGGCCCAGACGATTTCCGGCACGCTGCGCAGGAAGATCAGTAAACCACGTACAGGCCAACGCAGTAGCTGACCCCAATAGCTCGGATGGCCGGCGCGAGAGGCGGCAGACAGCGACAGAGCACGGCTGGCCAGCAGGCTGGCGGGGACTGCCAACAATAACGCCAGGGCCATGCCGACCGTGGCGATGGCCAGGGTCTGCAGGGTGGCTTGCAACAACAGCTCAATGAATTCCTCGCCATGGGCCGGTGGCCAGAAGGCTGAGACAAACCGGCCCATCTCACTCTGACTATCACTCGCCACCAGCACACTGAGGTCCAACTCGCTGAACTGGATGCCCGGCCACAGCAAGGCAAGGGCCAGCAAGGTGAACAGCAGGCGGGGCAGGGCGGCAGGATCTCGGGTATCACGGGTCAGCATCGCGGAATCTGCACACTCAAGGGCACCGGAGCAATCGGTGGGGATTGCAGTTGTTCGTTGGCGTAGAGCTTGTCGAGCAACTCTCCATCAACTTCGCTGGCCGCAAGGTCGAACAGGATCTGTCCATCACGCAAGCCGATGATGCGGGAAAAGTGCGCCAAGGCCAGTTCCACCGCATGCAGGCTGGCGACCAGGGTGACGTTGTGCTGCCGGGCATGGCGACAGAGCACCGAAAGCGTGTGCTGGGCCAACACCGGGTCCATGGCCGATACCGGCTCATCGGCCAGCAACACCTCGGGTGCTTGATACAGCACGCGGGCAATACCCACGCGCTGTAGCTGTCCACCGGACAGTTGCTGGCATTGCGCGAACAATTTGTCACTCAGGTCTAGCCTGGCCAATGCCGCGCGTGCGCCCGGAATATCCAGTGGATGCAACAGGTTCAACAGGCTCTTGCCCAGCCCCCATTGTCCCAGCTTTCCGGCCAGAACCGCGGTGACCACGCGCTGGCGCGGTGGCAGAGGAGGCGACTGATGGATCAGGCCGATGCGCGCCCGCAAACGCTGACGCTGACGGGCAGAAAGCTGCCAGGCTCGCTCGCCGAGCACTTGCAGCTCGCCGCTGCCCGGTCGCAGGGCGGTGGCCAGTAGATTGAGCAGGCTCGACTTACCCGCGCCGGACGGGCCGATGATGGCCACCTGTTCGCTTGCACCGATGTGCAGGTCCACGCCACGCAGCGCATGGACGCCGTTGGCGTGGGTAAGGCTGACCTGGGTCAGACGCAATGTCATTTGAGCAGTTCGGCGGCGAGGGCGGCTTCCTCGATGCCCTTGTAGTTCTCAGGCTTGGTTTCGATGAATCGGCTGGCGGCCTGCAGATCCAGAATCTCCTTGTCCGCAGGCTTCGCCGGATCGAGAGCCAGGAAGGCAGCCTTAATCTTGGCCGCGAGTGCTGGGTCGAGGGTCCCGCGCACCGTCCAGTTGTAGTCGAAGTAGGCCGGGGTGGTTGCAAACACTCTGACTTTGGTGGTGTCGACCTTGCCGGCAGCGACCAGTTTTTCCCACACGCTGGCGTTCAGTACCCCGGCGTCCACCTTGCCGGCCTGGACCCAGGCGACAGTGGCGTCATGGGCGCCGGAGTAGCCGACTCGGCTGAAGTAAGTTTCAGGCTTGATACCGTCCTTGAGCATAAAGTAGCGCGGCATAAGACTGCCCGACGTGGAGGACACCGAGCCGAATGCAAAGGTCTTGCCCTTGAGATCGGCGAGGGACTTGACGGCAGGGTCGGCGGTGATGAATTTGCTGGTGAATTGGGCGTCCTGTTCGCGCTGTACCAGCGGAATGGCATTGCCGGTTTTCAGGCGTGCCTGCACGAACGTGAAGCCACCCAGCCAGGCCAGGTCGATTCGGTCGGTGGCCAGCGCCTCGACCACGGCCGGATAGTCGCTCACAGGCACGAATTCGACCTTCATGCCCAACTGTTGTTCCAGATAGGCGCCAAGCGGCTTGAACTTGCGCAGCAGTTCGGTAGGGGCTTCATCGGGAATCGCGCTGACTTTCAGCGTATCGGCGGCCTGCGTCAGCAGGGTGCAAAAAGACAAGGTCAAGCCGATGGCCAATGCCAGGGTGCGCTTGAGCATGGAAAATCTCCGGTGTATTAACGAAAGAATGTCGAGACGCCAAGCACACGCTGATGGCTGCCTGGCGCTTTGTGAGGGTAGACGAAAGGAGCGATATTGACCGGTTTTGGCCCAATTGCAACCTGTAGCGAAGGGTACAAAACGATCTACGGCACATCAGCCCGGACACTAGAGTTAAGTTTCGGATTGGATGAGCCGTCCAGTGTTTTATCGATGATAAGATATTGATCGTCTATATCTTGCCATGAGTTTCCCTATGGATCGCTTGTCTACTTTGTTGTCACAGTTCGGCGTCCGCGCCAACCTGTTTCACAGTGGCAAGCTTTGCGGTGTGGCGTCATACGATGGCGCTGACCAGCGCGGCCATATTCACCTGCTGCAGGCAGGTCACATCACTTTACGCGGCCCCGATGGCAGCGACTTGCTACTTACCCGTCCCAGTCTGATTTTTCTGCCACGCCCAAGCCGGCATCAACTAATCCCGAGTGAGCCCGTGGGGGCTCGACTAGTGTGTGCGTCAATGGAGTTTGATGGTGGTGTCGGTAACCCATTGTCTGCTTCGTTACCCGAACTTTTGGTGCTGTCCCTGGATGAGCTGCCGCTGCTGGCCGATACATTGAGATGGTTGTTCAGTGAGGCGGCATCCGGACATTGTGGCAGGGAAGCAATGCTTGATCGCTTATTCGAGCTACTGATCATCTTGCTGCTGCGACATCTGCTCGACCACCAGGCGTTAAGTACCGGAATGATGGCGGGATTGGCCGATTCGCGGCTGGTGCGTTCTCTGGTGCAGTTGCACAACGCACCCCATCGTGCCTGGTCAGTTGCAGAGCTGGCGAGTGAGTCGAACATGTCGCGCGCCGCCTATGCCGCGCATTTTCGATCCGTTATCGGGCAGACACCCGCGGATTATCTTCTGAGCTGGCGGATCAGCCTCGCGCAGAAACGCCTGCGTGAAGGCCGACCGATCACGCTAATCGCTGACGAAGTCGGTTATGAAAGTCCTTCAGCGCTTGCTCGTGCGTTTCGCCGCAAGACGGGCAGCAGCCCCCGGGACTGGATGAAATCGCTGACGGGAGAGGGGCGGAGCGCTCTTGATATCCCCCTGAGCCTGGATCGTGATCATGACAGTATCTGACAAGGAAATGGCCTGAAAGCATCGGACTGCTTCAGGCCACCCCTGGAGGGAAGTTATCAGTTCAACGGGTTTCCAACTTGGTCAGAGAATGGCCTGCCACGAATATGGAAGCGGCAAGCAACCCTATGTCTTTGAGGAGAAATTGGCCCGGAGCAACCGTGATGGCTGGAAAACCGAGGCCGGGTTCAACCACTCCGGGTGTCGAGAACATAAAGGTCAACGTCGTGAAAAACAGTCCGGCAGACAACGCTCCACCCACCAAAGAAAGCTTGGGTGATAGCAGGTGACCCGCAATAAGAGCACCGATCGAGATCTCCAGGACGCCGAGTAAGCGAGAAAAGATATCTACACTGAAAATGTCATAAGTCCATCCTAATAGAGGGCTGTTGCTCACAAGCGGAACCAACCCCTGCGCCTCGTAATGGGTGAATTTCATGCCGCCGAACCAGAAATAGATAATGGCGAGTGCAAAGTAAGCACCGTAGGTGCCAATCGCCATGGTTTTAACCCCGAGCGATAATCTGTTGGATAGGCTGTTGCTAGGATTGTTAATGTTCAAGACGTTCATGGTGTGGGCTTCCAGAGGTTTGGCCAAGGGGTTTCAAAGCCCACGCGATAGACGTTGGGCGTGGGGATATTGTTGCCTCAGCCTTCGCTCTCTTGGGTTCTGAACGTACAGCGTTCAGTGCAGATCGTCTAAACCACGCGGGTGGGCCGACTCAGAAACGAAGAGGGTTATCGCCATGAACGAACAGAGCTGCGAGCTACTGGAACGGGTTTTGATAGCCCATGGCGGGCAAGAACGCTGGAACAGGTTCAACACGGTGAGCGCCAGCATTGTGACCGGCGGTTCACTGTGGGGCATGAAGGGGCTGACCCAGGATAGCGACTCGCGTCAGATGACTGTCTGGCTGCATGAGCAGAGAGCGTCGGTGATGCCTTTCGGAGCCCCGAACCAGCGTACGGCGTACACGCCCGATCGAATCGCGATTGAAACCACGGATGGCCAGGTGGTGGCGGAGCGCTCGGATCCGCGGGAGTCTTTCCGTGATCACGGAGAAACGACACCTTGGGATCCGCTTCACCGGGCGTACTTCAACGGTTACGCGCTGTGGTCTTACATGACGATGCCATTTCTGTTCATCTTGCCGGGTGTCAGGGTTGAAGAGATCGAGCCTTGGGAGGAGGACGACCAACGTTGGCGTCGTTTGCGGGTGCATTTTGCGCAGAGCGTGGTCACGCACTGTCCGGTACAGGATTTCTACTTTGGTGAAGACTTTCTGCTGCGCCGGCACGACTATAGCGTCGACGTAAGTGGCGGATTTCCCGCTGCCCAGTACGTTCACGACTATGTCCAAGCCCAGGGGCTCCATATGCCCAGCAAGCGCAGGGCCTATCGCCGTGACGCGAATAATCGTGCGATCGCGTCGCAGCTGCTGGTGGCTATCGATATCAGTGACATTCGTTATGATCAATAAACCAACAACAGCACCGCGATAATGACCATTACTCCTCCCGAGAGGCGACTGACCACTTGTCGACAGGCAATTTGAGGATCTCGCCCCTCCGGCATTTTGCTAATTACCGTCCGCCACCTTACGTTCTATCTCCGCTATTTTTTGCCTGAGCTCTTCAGCCTCCCGCTCCTGGTTTCGTGCTTCATCCAAACTTTCGGCGTCGCTGTCCTCAAGTTCTCTTTCGACCACATCGACGGGTTTGCCGGACGTCTCGGCAGGCGGGGCGTTCGAGGTCGTTTCTGATTCGTCGTCATTAACACGGTCATCATTGTTCATATCGCACCTCCATTGGCCTATACATTGGATACAGCGGTATGGATGGAGTTCGGGTTTTTCAACGTCTCGTCCCCGGCAAACCGCCTGATCGTTGCATAATGGCGCTAGGGTTTTTCGAGTTTCTGCAGGTAGCATGACGCTTTATCAGCGCACCAAATGACAGGTTGGTTAACGTAACCGAGTGGGTCGAACATTGATCGAACGACGTCAATTCAGCGGAGGCATGAAGGGCAAAAACCTCCGCTATCTGAATGAAAACACTGGTGAGCCTGCTCGAATGACTCGGGCGGGCTTTTTGCTGCTCGAGCATTTCTCGCTGCCTGCCTTCACCCAGGCACTGGATACGATTGTTACCGCGAATCTGCTGCGCCCCGGGTTGTTCTCTTCCCGAACGTTCGGCTTGAATGAGGGGGAGGTCATCAGCGATCTGGGCCTGGTCATTCGGCCGGATGCGCGCATCGATTCTTCAGCCATTCACAACCTGGACCTGCTGGTCATTTGCGGTGGCTACAGGACAGAACTGAAGGCGGCTGATGAGTTCATCAGCCTGATGCGAATGGCAGCAGACCACGGTGTCAGTCTGGCCGGGTTGTGGAATGGCGCATGGTTCCTGGGCAGCGCAGGTTTGCTCGATGGATACCGTTGCGCGATTCACCCCGAACATCGTCCCGCACTTGCGGAAATCTCCAAGGCGACGCATGTCACCAGTGAGCCTTATGTCATCGATCGAGACCGGCTCACCGCTTCCAGCCCCTCTGGGGCATTTCATATGGCGTTGGACTGGATCAAAGAACTACACGATAAAGCTTTGGTCGAGGGTATCGAGGACATTCTTGCTTTCGAAGAGTCTCGCTATCGACGCATCAAACCGGCTGAAAATATCTGTGTAAGCGCGCCGTTGCGAGAGGTGGTCAAGCTGATGGATGCCAACCTCGAAGAGCCGCTGGAACTGGAGCAACTGGCGGTCTACGCGGGCCGTTCCCGGCGACAACTCGAACGCTTGTTCAAGGAACAACTCGGAACAACCCCGCAGCGATATTACATGGAGCTGCGCATCACCGAAGCGCGTCGACTGCTTCAGCACACAGAGCTGTCACAGGTCGACGTGCTGGTTGCCTGTGGCTTTGTGTCGCCCAGTCATTTCAGCAAGTGCTATAGCTCGTATTTCGGCTACCGGCCTTCCAAGGAAAAACGACTAGTCAAATAAAAGCCGCTTTTTGAGTACCGGCGAGGATTCCCGATGGCAAAAAACTTGCTGCCGGGAATGGCCCGGTGGCCGCCGCTCGCTGGAGCTCGGTCACCGGACACGTCCGCAGACTCAGCCCTTGGCCGCCATCGCGGTCACTTCCACGCGCATCCCTTCAACCGCCAGGGACGCCACGCCAACGGCGGCGCGAACCGGCCACGGTTTGGCGAAGAAGCGCTGGTAAACTTCGTTGAAAGCGGCGCGGTCGGCCATGTCAGTGAGATAGATGGTCAGATGCAGAACCCGGTCCATGGAACTGCCGGCTAGTTCCAGCGCAACCTTGAGCGCTTGCAGGGTGCATTCACTCTGCAGGGTGATGCTCCCCAGCTCCAGGCTGCCGTCGGCACGGGTGGGGATTTGAGTGGAGACCAGCAGGCCGCCGAAACCGGCGACGTCGGATGAGATGGATTCCGGGTCTGGGTCGGGCAGGAAGATGAGGTCGCGGTTTGCCATGGGAGATCTCTTGCTTGAGGGGTTAGAGGGCGGTTGTGTATGGGGCAGCTGGCAGCGGGCTGAATCAGCCAAGCGGCCAGTTTACAGCCCCATCGTCGGACCGTTGGTGAATCAGTGTCGAAAACCCTCAAGGCAAGCAGATTTGTCGCGTTGGCCTCTACACGGCAGAGGCATCACCGGCTTGTTGCACTAACGCCATTGCAAACGCGCCAAAACCCACCGACCAATCCGAATAGTCATTCTCATGCATGAAGATGAAAAGGTCTTGCGGACGAACCTGTGCCTGAGCGCCGAGATTGTCGGCAATTTTTTTATAGAGCTCGCGCTTCATGGCATCACTTCGACCTCTACGCATCGTAATTTCAATCACGATCAGATTGTCTGAACGAGCGACGCCATTGAAGGTGCGGCTGTAAAAAAATTGTTCCCGGTCATAGTCCGCTACCAGGTTGAACAGTTCATCCGGGGGCATACCAATGCTGTCTATCAGCGCTTGGTGAATGCCGTCGACGATGCGCTGACGTTGCTGCTGGCTGGTGCCTTTGATGACGGCTGTTCGAACGAATGGCATGTGAGATTCTCTCAATTGATCTGGGATACACCCCTGCAATTCTGGCGACCGGGACAGGCAACCAGGCAAGAGTGCATTGGGCAATCTTCCAAAACCGGGACACGATTGGAAATCGATTTATGCGCCCGAAGTAATTGAGTTAAAGTCACTTGATGAAACGACGCCTCCCTCCTTTAAATGCACTCCGCTCTTTCGAGGCCGCTGCCCGATTGGGGAAAATGACATCTGCTGCCGATGAGCTTTCTGTCACGCCAGGCGCCGTGAGTCGTCAGGTGCGCCAGTTAGAGCTGAGCCTTGGGGTGGACCTGTTCGAGGGTACAAAAAATAAACCACGGCTCACCGCTGCCGGGAAGGAACTGCTGCCGGATTTGACGGCAGCGCTGGATCAGATCGAGGCCGCCGTAAGCAGAATCAGAAACACCGCGACGGGTGTTCTGGACGTGTCTTGCTTCAGTACGTTTACAGTCAAGTGGCTGATTCCGCGTCTTTTCGATTTCAATGCGAAGTACCCTGAGATCAAGATTTGCCTGAATTCCTTTGTCCACGCGACCGATCCGGGCCGAGACCGCTATGACGTGATGATCACTGCTGAGCAGGGCGTCCTTGAAGGTCAAAAAAATACCCTCCTGCTGTTTCCTGAAAGATTGGGCATCGTTCTGTCACCCGCGTTATCTGCGCGTATCCACCTCACTGAATTGAGTTCTATTTTCTTGCATCCGCTACTGCACACAAAAACTCGCCCGAATGCCTGGGCCAGTTGGAGTGACGCGATTGGATATAAGGCGACCGCGCCGGCCGGGGTGGAGTTTGAGCACTACTATTTCACATTGGAGGCGGCGATTTCCGGCTTGGGGATTTGTGTCGCCCCCTGGCATTTGGTGGCCGACGACATTCGTCTTGGACGTTTAGTGGCACCGTTCGGTTTTCACCAAAGTGACTACGCCTATATTGCGAAGCGAAGTCCGGACCCCAACAAGAAACTCGATCTGTTTTGCATCTGGCTGGCTTCTCAGGCCGAACAGGACAGCTTTGCGGGTTGAAGATCGCAAACGCAGATTCAACCGTCGCAGTTAAGCGAGCAAACCGCTTTTCGTAGGAGCCAGGCTTGCCGGCGAAAGCGCACTTAAGAACGCCTTCGCCGGCAAGCCTGGCTCCTACAGATCCGACTTATCCTTAACTGGCACTTGAAGTCAGCTAACGAGACTATCTGCAAGCCTCATGGCCTGCTGGATCGCGGCCTTGCGCGCACCAAGGTCAATGTCTTCCCCCAGGATGGTTTTCTCGACAATCACCGAGTGCACATCGCTCACGCCGATAAATTGCAGCCAGGCTTCCACGTAGGGCTTCTGAAAATCGAAGCGCTCCGCTGGTGTGATTGACTGCGCCGAAAAATCCAGGCCGCGGGCGTACATCACCACGGCGGTTTTGTTGTGCAGCATGCCTTGCAGACCGTGTTCCGGGTCGAAGCTGAACAGGATGTCTTTCTGCGACACCAGGTCGATGAAGTGTTTGAGTTTGTACGGGATGCTGAAATTCCACAGCGGGACGGACATCACCAGCACGTCCGCGCGATGCAGGTGCGCGGCCAGATCTTTCAAGGTGTTCCAGGCGTCTTGCTGCGCCGGGGTCAAGGGCGTGCCATTGAGCCCGGCGTATTTGGCGTCCATTGCCAGCGCGTCGAATTCCGGCAAATCCATGTTCCAAAGATCGAGGGTGATGATTTCGGTGTCCGGGGTGTTTTCTTGATAACGCCCAATGAAGCTGCGGGCGACTTCAAGGGAGGCCGACCGCTGTTTGCGCGGGGAACATTCGATATGCAGGAGGGTGGTCATGGAATGCCTCGGATGGGTGAGATAGACGCATTGCAACATAGTTGTATCTGGAATATAAATCGTGAATAAATTAGCCATTGATCACGTATAGAACTATGTTCGATGCTCTGCTGCTCAAAACATTTGTCACGGTCGTCGATGAAGAAGGTTTCAGTCGTGCAGCCGAAAAACTGCACCTGACCCAGTCTGCGGTCAGCGGTCACTTACGGCGACTTGAGGAACAGGTCGGTAAACCACTGTTGAAGCGTACGACCCGCTCCCAGCATTTGACGCCCGATGGCGAGCGCCTGATCGCTTATGCGCGGACGATCCTTGCGCTGAACCGTGATGCCTGGGCGCAACTGACGCGCACGCCGTTTCACGGGCGGGTGCGGATCGGGGTGTCAGAGGATTTTGTCGAAGCGCGGTTGCTGCGGGCTTTTCAGGATTTCGCGGCGCAGTACCCGGGCATGGAAATCGATGTGCAGGTGGGTATTCCTGGCACGTTGCTGAACCTGATGAAGCAAGGCGATCTTGAGCTGGTCATCGGTTCTCTGTGTGAAACCAGCGGAGCGGGGTTGCTACTGTGGCAAGAACCGCTGGTGTGGGCCTGGTCGGCGCAACCCGTCACCCGGTTACCGACACCGTTGCCGTTGGCGCTGTTTCCTGAGCCCTGTCCCTATCGTGAGATAGCGTTGAGGCGGCTGGCTCAGGCGGGGATCGCCCAACGTACGGCGATGTCCTGCACCAGCACCGCCGGGTTGCGGGCGGCGGCGTTGGCTGGTTTCGCGGTGGCGCCGATGACGGTCAGTCAATTGGGGCAGGGACTGGCGGCGCTGGGTGCGGAGCAAGGGTTGCCGGATTTGCCGGATGCGCAGTTTCGGTTGTTTACCGCTGCTGAAGCGGATCAGGCGATCGTGGCAGCGCTCTCTCAGCTCATTGTGGAGTATTGCTCTGCGCGAAGGGCTTGAGCATTTTGAGGCTGCGCTCGATAGCTGCTACAGATCGCATGACGGCTTCGTGAGATAGACTGATCAGCGGGCATCGGACGGTGGGGGTGACAGGTGGCGCGCTTCAGATGGATTCGCTGATCACGGCGGCGGCCCGTGCGCTCGCGGCGGGTGATCCCCTCGGCGCGCTGAACCGCATCGCCTTGCGCGACGATGCGCCAGCCCTCGCGCTTCGCGGCATCGCGATGGCGCAGCTGGGCGACCTTGTGCGCGCAAAGGCGCTGGTACGCAGCGCCGTACGTGCCTTCGGGCCGAAGGAGGCCTTGGCTCGCGCGCGATGTGTCGTCGCCGAGGCCGAGATCGCGCTCGCCTCCCGGGACCTGACTTGGCCGACCAAGGCACTCGACGCCGCACGGACGACGCTTCAGGCGCACGGCGATTGGGTCAACGCCGCCCATGCGCGGTACCTCGAGATCCGCCGCTTGCTGCTGATCGGCCACCTCGACGAAGCCGAACACCGGCTCGCCGAACTCGATCCGACGCCATTACCGCCCGCATCGAGGGCGACCTATGAACTGGTCGTGGCGGGCATCGCAATGCGCCGCCTGCAAACAAAGATGGCGCGCGCTGCACTTGAACGTGCCGAGCGTGCTGCACAACACGCCGGTATCCCCGCGTTGACGGCAGAGATCGAAAGCGCCTCCCGCATCCTCGACACACCGGCGGCGCGGCTGATTGTCGGTGGCCAGGAACGGCCGCTGCTGTTCGATGAAATTGAAGCGTTATTGGCATCACCCATGCTGGTCGTGGACGCGTGCCGGTATGTCGTGCGCGACGCAGGCTCGTCGGTTTCACTCGCCCGGCGTCCGGTGCTGTTCGCACTCGCCCGGGCGTTGGGCGAAGCGTGGCCCGCCGACGTGCCGAGAGAGACGCTGATTGCGCGAGCCTTTCGGATGAAAGTCGTGGATGACTCCCATCGCGCGCGGTTGCGCGTCGAACTCGGACGGCTTCGCGTGGCGCTGCACTTGATCGCCGATGTAGTCGCAACCCCGCGAGGGTTTGCGCTGGTGCCGCACGTTGCGCGTGACGTCGTGGTGCTGGCGCGGCCTGTCGAAGAGCCGCATGCAACGCTGCTCGCCTTCCTCGCTGACGGCGAGTCGTGGTCGAGTTCGGCCCTGGCGTTAGCACTCGGCGCCAGTCAGCGCACCGTGCAACGGGCTCTCGACACGCTGGCGGCTGCCGGCAAGGCGCAGTCGTTCGGTCATGGCCGGGCGCGTCGCTGGATGACCCCGCAGGTTCCGGAATTCGCGACGGTATTGTTACTCACGGGATTGCTGCCGGGTGACTAGCATCGACTTCACCACCCTAGTGAATGAGGAGCAAGACATGAAACATTCAACGGCCGAAATCATCCGCGAATACGGACCCTTTCCAGGCGTCGACAGCGTGCACGGCGTCACCCATGACGGCCAGCAGGTCTGGTTTGCCTCCGGCGACAAACTCAACGCACTCGATCCCGCGAGCGGCAAGACGCTGCGCTCGATCGATGTCGCCGCCCATGCCGGCACAGCCTTCGACGGCCAGCACCTGTTTCAGATCGCCGAGGATCGCATCCAGAAAATCGACCCACAGAGCGGGCGTGTGCTCTCCACCATCCCCGCGCCCGGCGGCGGTGGCGACTCGGGGCTGGCCTGGGCCGAAGGGACGCTCTGGGTCGGTGAATATCGCGAGCGCAAGATTCATCAGGTCGATCCCCAGACCGGGGCTGTGCTGCGTACCCTTGAGTCCAACCGCTTCGTCACCGGGGTGACCTGGGTCGAGGGCGATCTGTGGCACGGCACCTGGGAAGGGGACGAGAGCGAGTTGCGGCGAGTCGATCCGGCAACGGGCGAGGTGTTGGAGAGCATCCAGATGCCGGTTGGCGTCGGGGTCTCGGGACTTGAGTTCGATGGCCACGACCGGTTTTTCTGTGGTGGCGGCAACAGCGGGAAGGTGAGGGCGGTGCGCCGGCCTTAATAAGCGTGGGGGGGCGGGTATCGGGCCGCAACCCGCCCAGAAAAAACGAACTTGCGAAACGGCCGTGTCTCGAATTTAAAAGACTCGAGAAGAAGGCGCCCAATGAGCAAGTCGCCAGGCGCAAAAGACCTGAGTACTCACAGCAGACCTCTGCCGGTCATGACGCCCAAGGAGCATCCGCGATACGACCTGGCGCTGTTGATTGCATTTCTTCTCATCGTCGCAGCGCTGGGGATTTCACCCCATAGTCGAGTGGATTGGGTCCTGGAAAATCTGCTGGCCCTGCTGCTGGTAATGGTCCTGGTGGGCGTTTACCGACGGTTCCGTCTGTCTGCCGTTTCCATCAGCCTGGTGTTCGTTTTTCTGTGTATCCATGAGCTGGGTTCGCACTACACCTATGCGCTGGTGCCCTACGACCGCTGGTGCTCAGCCTTGACCGGGATCAGCCTGAACAAAACCTTTGGGTTTGAACGCAATCATTACGATCGGCTGGTCCATCTGACGTATGGACTCTTGCTGGTGTATCCGATTCGGGAAGTGCTTGTTCGAATCACGCCGCTGCGCGGTTTCTGGGTTGGTTTTGTCGCGCTGAACATCGTGCTGTCGACCTCGGCTGTCTATGAAATCGTGGAATGGATAGGTGGGCAGTACTTGGGGAAAGACACGGCGAAAGCTTTTGTCGCTGCACAAAATGACCCATGGGACTCTCAGGCCGACATGGCGCTGGCAGTGGCAGGTGCCTTCTTCACGCTATTGGTTGTCTGGTTCAGGCGACGGTTGTTTCATCGAAATGCTCAATTGAATGTCTTCGAAAAAAATTCATAAGTTCTCATTGAATGATGTCGATAAGCCGCCAATTGCTCAGAAGTCTGGAGAGCGGCGACCGGTGAGCCCCAAGGCCTATAACCGGATGGAACTGTTGCAGCAGGCGTACCGTCAATCGAGGACAGGGCCGCCAGATCCGAGTGAGAGGAAACGCCGAGGTGCTGGAGGCCATTATCCTTCGACCCCATGACGGAGGGCCTCTCCATGAGGATCGCTCAGATCGCGCCGCTCACCGAACGTTGTCCGCCCCGTTTGTACGGTGGCACTGAGCGGATCGTGTCTTATCTGACCGAAGAGCTGGTGCGCCAGGGACATGATGTCACGCTCTTCGCCAGCGGCGATTCGCAAACCTCGGCACGCCTGGAGCCAGGCGCGCAGCAGGCCCTGCGGTTCGATCCACGCGTCAAGGACGGGTTACCTCATCACATCTTGATGCTCGATCATGTCCTGCATCAGGCGGATCAATTCGACGTGCTGCATTTTCATGTCGATACCTACCATCTTCCCTTGATTCGACACTTGGCCGGACGCAGCGTCACCACGCTTCATGGACGTCTGGACATTGCGGACTACCAATCCTTTTACCATCACTTTCCCGAAGTGCCGCTGGTTTCGATTTCCAAGGCGCAACGCACCCCGGTGAAGGGCGACGTCAATTGGGTGGGCAATGTCTATCATGGCATTCCAGGCGATCTGCTGGCCTTCAATCCTGAACCGAGCGGCGATTATCTGGTGTTTCTGGGGCGCATCTCTCCCGAAAAACGCCCGGACCGGGCCATCGAGATTGCCTCGAAGGCCGGGCTGTCATTGAAGATCGCGGCCAAGGTCGACAAGGCTGATCAGGTTTATTGGGAGGAAATCATCGCACCGATGATCGCCACTCATCCGAATGTCGAATTTCTCGGCGAGATCGATGAATTCCAAAAGGCAGACTTGCTGGGCAATGCCCGCGCATTGATCTTTCCCATCGACTGGCCCGAGCCGTTCGGTCTGGTCATGATCGAAGCCATGGCTTGCGGCACGCCGGTGATTGCATTTGGTCAGGGCTCGGTGCCGGAAGTGATCGACGAGGGCGTGTCCGGTTATATCGTCGATGGCATCCCAGGGGCGGTAGCAGCGGTGCAACGTTTGGCAGAGCTGGATCGTCGCAAGGTGCGGGCCAGGTTCGACGAACGGTTCACGGTCGAGTGTATGACCCATCACTATCTGGAGTTATATCGTCATCTGACGGCGGGCAACACCTATGGCCATCCCTCCACACCCTTCGATATTCCGGCCACCGCGTCGCTGCAAGAGTTGCGCTTGCGCAACCTGAAAAACAACGACACCTTCGCGGTATTCGATCCCAACGGCGACGTGCTGTTTGCGGACGACAGCCCGCAAGGGATTTTTCATACCGATACCCGACACCTGTCCGGGCTCTATCTGACACTTAACGGCGCGCGGCCCTTGTTGCTCAGTTCCACGCTGCGTGATGACAACGCGATGCTGACCTGCGACCTGACCAACCCGGACCTGTTCGATGTTCATGGTGAAAAAATCCTGCACCACGATTTGATCCATCTGCGCCGCTCACGGTTCTTGTGGAAGGGCTCCTGCTACGAACGCCTCACCCTGCGCAATTTCGACGATTCGCCCCAGCATCTGCAACTGAGGATCCAGTTCGCGGCCGACTTCAAAGACCTGTTCGAAGTTCGCGGTGCCCGGCGTCCGCAACGCGGAGAAGGGCATCGGGCAGAGATTACCGATGAAGAAGTAGTACTTTCCTACACCGGCCTGGACCACAAACGGCGCATTACCCGCCTGCGTTTCGCCCCGGTGCCCGCCAACCTGACCTGCGATTCGGCGTTGTTCGAGGTCCGTCTGGCCCCAGGGGAAAGCCAGTCGCTGTTCATGGACATCAATTGCGGGGTGCAGAACCCGCCGTTTTCGGTACGCCACGGGTTCTTTATTTCATTGCGCGATTCCCGGCGCGAGTTGCGCACATTCTCTTCGCGGGCGGCCTCTGTGGTGACCTCCCACGATGTGTTCAACGAGGCGGTCAGCCGCAGCGTTTCCGACCTCTACATGCTCATGACCAAAACCCCCGAGGGGCTATATCCCTATGCCGGCATTCCATGGTTCAGCACCGTTTTCGGACGAGATGCGCTGATCACGGCATGGGAGATGCTGTGGTTCGATCCCGGTATCGCCAAAGGCGTGCTCGGGCATCTGGCCGCCAATCAGGCAACCATCGTCGACCCTCACGCTGATTCCGAGCCCGGTAAAATCCTGCACGAAATAAGGCTGGGGGAAATGGCCGAGTTGGGCGAGGTGCCGTTCAGACGCTACTACGGCAGCATCGACTCCACACCACTGTTCGTCATGCTCGCCGCCGCCTACCTGGAACGCACCAATGACTTGGGCACGCTGCGTCTGCTTTGGCCCAATATCGAAGCGGCGCTGAACTGGATCGAGGCGTACGGCGACCGGGATGGCGATGGTTTTGTCGAATATGGCCGGCAATCCGCCGAGGGGCTGATTAACCAGGGTTGGAAAGACAGCCACGATTCGGTTTTCCATGCCGATGGGCAGATGGCTGTGGGCCCGATTGCGATTGTCGAAGTTCAGGCCTACGTATACGGCGCCTGGACCGGCGCTGCTAAAATCGCCCGTCGGCTGGGTGATCCGGACCGGGCCCAACACTTGAAATACAAAGCTCAACGCTTGCGCGAAGAATTCGATAACCGTTTTTTCGACGAAGAACTGGGCACGTATGTATTGGCGCTGGACGGCAATAAAAAGCCCTGTCGAATCCGTACCTCCAATGCCGGCCACGCCCTGTTCGCGGGCATCGCTTACCCGGAACGGGCGGCATCGGTCGTCGACGCCCTGATGGACCGCTCATCCTTTTCCGGCTGGGGTGTGCGCACCGTCGCATCTTCCCAGGCTCGCTATAACCCGATGAGTTATCACAATGGCTCCGTCTGGCCTCAGGACAATGCGCTGATCGCTGCCGGCTTCGCCCGCTATGGTTACCGTCGGGACGCGGCGCGGATTTTCGAAGGCCTGTTCGCCGCGTCGACCTACATCGATCTGCGGCGCCTGCCCGAACTGTTCTGCGGCTTTGCCCGGCAACGCACCCAAGGGCCGACGTTCTATCCAGTGGCCTGCATGCCCCAGGCCTGGGCCGCTGCTGCGCCGTTGTCGATGATTCAGTCGTGCCTGGGGATGAGCTTCAGACCGAGGAAACTCAACATCCTGTTCGACGAACCGGTGCTCCCGGCGTTTCTGGACACCATCGCCTTGCGGCGTTTGGCAGTGGGTGCTGAATGTGTGGACTTGATGCTCAGGCGTTCGGGGGAAAACGTCATGATCGAAGTGCTAAATCGGCAGGGCCCGGTGCGGATCCTGAGTACCAGTTAGCAGCGTGTCAGAAAGTGAACGCTTGTGATGGACGCTGAGCCATTTCAGTCTCCAGCAGATGCTCGACCAGCACATCATTCAAAAAGCGGAACTGATCGTTGAACCCGACCACTTCGTTACTGAAGTGATTGGCCGCTGCCGGCATCAGCAAGGCCTCGAAGTGCTCGTCGAACACCAACGCGACTGCTTTGCGAGACACGACCTGCTGCGAATAGTAGTTGCTGCCGAACACCGGAAAACTCACGGCGAGGCTGACGGAATGAATCATGATTTCGGCTCCTCGGTTTGACCGATATCCAGCACAAAGCGGGAAAACAGGGTCAGGGTGACGGCCGTCAGGGCCAGGCAGGTCAGGAGATGGGTCAACATGATTTGCCCCTCCGGTGCGGGGTTCAAATGGGGATGAAGTTGATCCTGCGCCTGAGGTTTTTTTTGCGGAAGGCATTCGTGGCGATGGTGAATATTGATGTGAATGATGGTGGCGATCTTCAGTGGTCTTGAGGGCCTATTCGCGAGCAAGCCCGCTCCCACATTGGATCACTGTTGGACACAAGATTTGTGTACGCAGGCGATCCAATGTGGGAGCGGGCTTGCTCGCGAAGGCGTCCTTAAGGGCGCCCTCCATTCATCTGACGGACGGAGCCCGCCCCCGATCTATACTCAAATGAGCATGTTCTTTAGCGCCGCACACCCCGTTCGGCGAAAACTGTAGGACACCGCAATCTTGAACCTGCGTGCGCTGATCGTCGCTGTGTTGGTGATACTGGCGGGATGCGCCACGCCCACGCCTGCGCCGGTAATCGTGGTGCCGGTGGTGGTGTCCCAGAGCACCTGGCAGCAGGTGGACCGGGAGATTGTCGCCGCTTCGCAACAGGCCACCGAACAGGCCAGGGTCTACGCCCGCGGGTCCATGGAGCATTGGCGCACGCGGGTTTATCAACAAACCGAAGAAGTCTTCATTCCGTGGTTCAGCAGCTACTGGACCCAGGAATGGCTGTCGATGAAAGTCAGTTGGTACGCCATCAATGCCGGGGATGAGCAGGATGCGACGACCAAACGCCTGTCGGCTTATCTGCTGGAGCAGTATCACCAGCGCGTGTTGAAGCCGGTGGCGGTGGAAATCGATCCCGACGCGATCCTCGGGCAGGCGACGGAGTTTTATGTGCAGCTGATGGGTCAGCAACTCGAAGTTATCTCCAAGCGTCATGGCGTGCCGATGGCACAGCTCAACCAGCGCATCCAGAAAGTCCCGGCCATCTCACTGGGCCCGCCGCCCGCCCGTGACGCTTCGTTGTATCAGGTGGTGCATGCCGAGCTGAGCACGTTGCCGGCCTACCTGGCGCTGATCGAGAGGATCCACACGGCAGGAGGCGAGAAGGGCATTGCTTCGACGGACGCCGGCATGGGGCCCGTGGCCAAGCGTGCCAGCCGACGAATAGAAGCCGAAATGGCCCCGCGAGGGGCGGCCAGCGCGGTGGCGGCCGTGGCGGGAAAGGCGGCCGGGGCGTTGATTTCCGTGGGAGTGGCGGGGGTGCGCGCGATTATTCAGGCCAACGACCGGCCTGACAGCGAGGCACTGATCCGCAGCAGCCTGGGCAACTCGTTCGACAAGGCATGGGTGAAGCTGGTGGATAACCCCGCCACCGGCGTCATGGCCGGAACGTTGTACATGGCCAGGCAGATTGAGGGCAGCCTGGCGCTCACCCTCGAACAGCCAGCCGAGCCATCGGTCGGCCTGGAAGCAGCAACTGTCGATTGGAGCCACGCTGATTCGACTACCCAGCGGATCAACCCATAACCTGAGGAAAACGATCATGGCTTACGTCGATGGCTTCGTCGCAGCAGTACCCACCGCCAACCGCGAAAAATTCAAGCAACATGCGCAAACCGCCGCAGAGATATTCAAAGAAAGCGGCGCCCTGAGCCTCGCTGAATGCTGGGGCGATGACGTGCCCGATGGCAAAGTGACCTCATTTCCCATGGCGGTAAAACTCAAGGAAGACGAAACCGTGGTGTTTTCCTGGATCGTCTGGCCCGACAAGGCCACCCGTGACGCCGGGATGGCGAAACTCATGAGCGATCCGCGGATGCAACCCGACGTCAATCCAATGCCGTTTGACGGTCAGCGCATGATTTTTGGCGGTTTCGATATGATCGTCAAAGCTTGAAGCGAGCGGCAGGATCACTCCGGCGTCGGGGCGGTCCTGCAACTCTTGCGGTTACGAATCTCGCTGTCCGTTGGTCGCTCCTTGATGAACTCGAAGCGCGGCTCGCCTTCGTTGTAGTGAACCAGCCAGCCCCATTCCAGCTCGGACTCATCCTGGCCAGGCTTCGGTGGCACGGCCCACCATGGCTCTTTGCTGATGATCTGACGCATGGCGCCCTCCCGTCGATTCGGTTGCTTCAACTATAACGCGCATGCCGGCACGTGCCAGAAATGCACTTGCTGGGGTGGTATCTCTTTGTAAAATCAAAGGGTCCCCAAAGCCTTGAGGTGCCAGACATGAGCGATGAAACCCGTGAGCCGTTCAAACGGCTGTTCTTCGCCCTGAACTGCGCGCCCGAACAACGCCGGGCCATCGCCCAATGGCGCAGCGCGCTGGGGCTCAACGTCGGACGCCCGGTGCCGGCGGAAAACTTTCATCTGACGCTGCTGTTCCTCGGCACGGTGGGGATGGCGCAGATAGCGGGCGTCTGCGAGGCCGCCGCCAATGTGCGGATGCCCGGCGTGCCGTTGATGGTTGTGCTTGATCGTCTGGACGTCTGGCGCCGCTCCGGGGTTTTGTTGCTGGCGCCGGCGCAAGCAGAACCTGAGTTGCTGCAGTTGGTGTATGCGCTGGAGCAGGCCATGTTGCCGTTTGGCTTTGAAGACACCCGTCGAGAATTTCGTCCGCATTTGACCCTGATGCGCGACTACCGGGCGCCGGTTCCTGAATCTGCTACGCCGCCAGAGTTTTTCCTGCGTGCGGATCGCTTCTCGCTGTTCGAATCCCATAAAGGCCGGTATCGGGCGCTGGCCGAATGGCCGCTGGTTTGTGCATAAAAAAGGCGCCCGAGAGCGCCTGAAATTCACCCTGACCGAGGAAGCCAGGTGAAGCCGTTCTTCTACAGAGGAGTGCAACGGTGGTAAGGCGCTGCGGGGACGGGTTCTACATGATCGTTCCCACGCTCTGCGTGGGAATGCAGCGCGGGACGCTCCGCGTCCCTTCCAGAGCCGAACGCGGAGCGTCCGTGGAGGCATTCCCACGCAGAGCGTGGGAACGATCAGATCTGATGTGTGTGGCGCATTTACTTACCGAGCTTCACTCGCGTCCAGCCCCGGGTCATCACCCGCTGAATACCGATCGGCATATCTGGAATCGCATACAGCGTCGCCATCACCGCTTGCGGCGGGTAGGAACCCGGGTCGTTTCGAATCGCTTCATCCACCAGTGGCGTGGCCGCCGCGTTGGCGTTGCTGTAGCCAATGTTGTTGGTGACCTCGGCGATGATGTCCGGGCGCATCAGGAAGTTCATGAACAGGTAGGCGTTGTCGACGTTAGCCGCGTCCCGTGGGATGGCGACCATGTCATAAAAGCTGCCGGCGCCTTCTTTCGGGATGCTGTATTCGATCTTCACCTTGTCGCCGGCTTCCTTGGCGCGGGCCTTGGCTTGCAGCACGTCACCGGAGTAACCGACGGCGACGCAGATATTGCCGTTGGCCAGGTCGGAGATGTATTTCGATGAGTGGAAGTAAGCCACCGACGGCCGAATTTTCATGAACAGCGCTTCGGCTTCGGCGATCTGCGCCTTGTCCTGTGAGTTCACCGGGTAACCCAGATAGTGCAGCGCGGCGGGGAGCATTTCTGTCGGCGAATCAAGGAAACTGATGCCGCAGGCTTTGAGCTTCGCGGCGTTTTCCGGTTTGAACAGCAGGTCCCAGGAGTTCACCGGCGCATCAGTGCCCAGCACTTCCTTGACCTTGGCCGGGTTGTAACCGATGCCGATCGAACCCCACATGTACGGGAAAGCATGGCCATTGTCAGGATCGCTGGCAGAGGCGTTTTTCAGCAGCACCGGGTTAAGGTTTTTCCAGTTCGGCAGCTTCGATTTATCCAGCGGCTGATAGACACCAGCCTTGATCTGCTTGGCCAGGAAACTGTTGGACGGCACCACAATGTCGTAGCCGGATTTACCGGCCAGCAAGCGTGCCTCAAGGGTTTCATTACTGTCGAACACATCGTAAGTCACGCGGATGCCAGTCTCGTCTTCGAACTTCTTGACGGTGTCCGGGGCGATGTAATCCGACCAGTTGTAGACGCGCAATACCTTGTCATTGGCCTGGGCACCGGTAACCATCGCGCCCAATAAGGACAGTGTCAGCAGAGTCCTGCCAAACATTTTCATCGGTACAACTCCATTTTCTTTTTATAGAACACAAAACCGATTGTAGGAGCGAGGCTTGCCCGCGAAGAATGCACCGCGGTTTTTCAGGCATTATGCGTCATCGTTTTTCGCGGGCAAGCCTCGCTCCTACAGGTAAGGCGCTAAGCAGTCGCTTCGACTCGCTGATTTTTCGGTTGCTGCCACGACTCGCTGGCGGTCTGGTCCATGGCTTCCTGGATCGCCCGTTTGCGCGTGGCTTCGGCCTTGCGGCTGAAGTACCAGACCAGGAACGTCACCAGCGACACCGCCAACAGAATCAGACTGGCCACGGCATTGATCTCAGGCTTCACACCCAGGCGCACTGCCGAGAACACTTCCATCGGCAACGTCGTCGAGCCCGGCCCAGAGACGAAACTCGCCAACACCAGGTCATCCAGCGACAAGGCAAACGACATCATGCCGCCCGCCGCCAGTGATGGCGCGATCATCGGAATGGTGATCAGAAAGAACACCTTGAACGGCCGGGCACCCAAGTCCATGGCCGCTTCTTCGATCGACAGGTCCAGCTCACGCAAACGCGCCGACACCACCACCGCCACATACGCCGCACAGAATGTAGTGTGCGCGATCCAGATCGTCACCAAACCGCGCTCCTGTGGCCAGCCGATCAACTGCGCCATGGCCACGAACAGCAGCAACAGCGACAGACCGGTGATCACTTCCGGCATCACCAACGGCGCCGTCACCAGGCCACCAAACAGCGTACGTCCCTTGAAACGCGTCACTCGGGTGAGCACGAAAGCGGCGAGGGTGCCCAACGCCACGGCGGCAATTGCTGTGTAGCAGGCGATTTCCAGTGAGCGCATCACCGAGCCCATCAGTTGCGTGTTGTCGAGCAGGCCGACGTACCACTTCACCGACCAGCCGCCCCACACCGTCACCAGTTTCGAGGCGTTGAACGAATAGATCACCAGAATCAGCATCGGCAGGTAGATAAACGACAGGCCGAAAATCAGCATGAACTTTGAAAATCCGAAGCGTTTCATCCCCGTCCCTCCATCTCTTTGGCCTGGCTGCGGTTGAACAGCAGAATCGGCACAATCAGAATCGCCAGCATCACCACCGCCAGGGCGGATGCCACCGGCCAGTCGCGGTTGTTGAAGAACTCCTGCCACAGCACGCGGCCGATCATCAGGGTTTCCGGGCCGCCCAACAGTTCCGGAATCACAAACTCACCGACCACCGGGATGAACACCAGCATGCAACCGGCAATGATCCCGTTCCTGGCCAGCGGCACAGTGATTTTCCAGAAGTTGTTGAAGTTGCTCGAGCCCAGGTCCGACGCGGCTTCCAGCAAGCTGTGATCGTGCTTCACCAGGTTGGCGTACAGCGGCAACACCATGAACGGCAAGTACGCGTAAACCACCCCGATATAGACCGCCGTGTTGGTGTTGAGGATCTCGATCGGCTGCGACGTGAGCCCGGTCCACATCAGGAATGCATTGAATAAACCGTTGTTGCTGAGAATGCCCATCCACGCATAGACGCGGATCAGGATCGCGGTCCAGGTCGGCATCATGATCAACAGCAGCAGAACGTTCTGCGTTTCCCTGTTGGCCTTGGTGATCGCATAGGCCATCGGAAAGCCGATCACCAGGCACATCAGCGTGCTTAAAAATGCGACCTTCAACGAGCCGAAGTAGGCCGAGATGTACAACTCATCTTCGGTCAGCAGCGAGTAGTTGCCGATGTTCAGCAGCAGCTGAAATTTCTGCTCGGCGAAGGTGTAAATCTCGGAGTAGGGTGGAATGGCCAGGGCCGCTTCCGAGAAGCTGATCTTCATCACCAGGAAGAACGGCAACAGGAAAAACAGGCACAGCCACAGAAACGGAATGCCGATGACCAGTTTGCGGCCACTGGGCACCAGGCGCAGGAACTGCTGATTGAAGGTTCTCATGAGCGCAGTACCACGCCGCTGTCGTCTTCCCACCACACGTAGACCTGATCGTCCCAGGTCGGGCGCGCGCCACGGCGTTCGGCGTTTGCCATGAACGACTGGACGATCTTGCCGCCGGGCAGTTCCACGTAAAACACCGAGTGACCGCCGAGATAGGCGATGTCATGCACCTTGCCCTCGGACCAGTTGTAGCGAGTCTCGGGCTTGAGGGTGCTGACCAGCATTTTTTCCGGGCGGATGGCGTAGGTGATCGACTTGTCCTGCACCGACGTGCTCACGCCGTGGCCGACATAGATCTTCTGCGCAAGGTCCGGGCTGTGAATGATCGCGTGACCTTCCAGGTCCTCGACCACGGTGCCGTCGAAGGCGTTCACATTGCCGATGAACTCACAGACCATGCGGCTGACCGGCGCTTCGTAAATATCCACCGGACTGCCGATCTGGGCGATCCAGCCCAGGTGCATGATGGCGATGCGTTCGGCCATGGTCATGGCCTCTTCCTGATCGTGGGTCACCATCACGCAGGTCACGCCGACCCGCTCGATGATTTCCACCAGCTCCAGTTGCATCTGCGAGCGCAGCTTTTTATCCAGCGCGCCCATCGGTTCATCGAGCAACAACAGTTTCGGACGCTTGGCCAAGGAACGCGCCAGTGCCACACGCTGACGCTGGCCGCCGGACAACTGATGCGGCTTGCGTTTGGCGTACTGGGTCATGTGCACCAGCCGCAGCATTTCTTCGACACGGGCGTCGATTTCGCTGGCGGGCAAACGGTCCTGCTTGAGGCCGAAGGCGATGTTCTGTGCCACCGTCATGTGCGGGAACAGCGCGTAGGACTGGAACATCATGTTGATTGGCCGCTCGTACGGCGGCATGTCGGTGATGTCGACACCGTCAAGCAGAATCCGCCCTTCGGTCGGGCGCTCGAAGCCGGCGAGCATGCGCAGCAGCGTCGATTTACCCGAGCCGGAACCACCGAGCAGGGCGAAGATTTCCCCTTGATGAATCTCCAGAGACACATCGTCCACAGCGGTGGTTTCGTCGAATTTCTTGGTGACGCGGTCGACTTTCACCAACACCTTTTTCGGTGCCTGGTGACCTTCAAGAGCCTTCCTGTAGATGCTGGAGGCGTTTGCCATATGAAACTCCCAACAGGTTTCAGTCGTCGGGCCAACGCGGCCTGACTTAAGAGTGGATTGCAATCCGATGCCAGTCATAACGCCGCCCCCCGTAGGAGCGAGGTTTGCCCGCGAAGGCGGTGTATCAAACAACGATGATGTCGACTGACACACCGCCTTCGCGGGCAAGCCTCGCTCCTACAGGGATTTGCGTTTACCCGTACCGGAGGGCTTATTCGGCACCGTCGTCCTGGCTGCCTGGTCGTGCTTGTTGTTATTACGGTTCATCTATTACGTGAGCGACCGGCGCGCAAAGGCACGCCCGCCTGACTCACGGGGGCAGTTAAATCGTTGAAAGCTTTTTGACGTCAGCGCGTATTACGCAGTGTCGCCCTTAGCCGGCACGCGTCGCCAAACGCCTGGAAAATACTCAAATAGAGGGGGTTCGAAAGCACCTGCCATTCCGGGTGCCATTGCACGCCGACGGCGAAGGCCTTGCTGTGCTCGACGGAGATCGCCTCGATCAAACCATCCGGTGCGACAGCCTCGGCGCGCAGGCCGGGAGCGAGTCGATCAATGCCCTG
The DNA here is from genome assembly GCF_022014505.1 of Pseudomonas sp. PGPR40. Classification (NCBI taxonomy): domain Bacteria; kingdom Pseudomonadati; phylum Pseudomonadota; class Gammaproteobacteria; order Pseudomonadales; family Pseudomonadaceae; genus Pseudomonas; species Pseudomonas sp. PGPR40. Next base: position 110,018 of record NZ_JAKLSP010000006.1, read on the forward strand.
GCTGTGAATCGAATTGACCTGGAACACCTCCGGCAAATCCAGTGCTTCGAACACACCACCCGATTGCACATTCACCGCATGAGCTGGTGCGTATTGCACGGCCAAATCCGGATGATCCGCTTCCCGGTGATCAAGCATGCCGGGCAGTTCATGCACCTTCTGATGCAGGCTGCCACCGAACGCCACGTTCATTTCCTGAAAGCCCCGGCAGATGCCAAGTACCGGCACACCGGCGGCAATGGCTGCGCGCAATAAGGGCAGGGTGGTGGCGTCTCGTTGCGGATCGTGATCCGTACCGGGGGCACTGGCCGGGCCTTGATAGTGGAAGGGTTCCACATTCGATGGCGAGCCGGTCAGCAACAGACCGTCGAGCTGCGCGAGCAGGTCATCGATTTCGGTCAGATCGCCTAAGGAAGGAATGACCACTGGCAACCCCAAAGCCGCGACGCTGACAGCACGCAAATACTTGTCGCCGCTGACGTGGTAGGGGTGCAGGCCAATCTGTTTGACGCACGCAGTAACGCCGATCAATGGCTTGAATGCCATTTTTATCACCTCGAAGTTTCACACTTGGACGAGCTTTTCCGGAGCTTAGCCTTGTTGATTTTAATTAACAACTCTCCTGTAAAAAATTCTAAACGCCACGCGTCCGATCTTCAGGAATTACGCGGTACGCAAGATTGATCTGGCACTCTTGTGCCCAAAAAAGGCCAGAAAATAAAGGTTGAAAGGCCAAGTGTTCGCTATTGACTTCACTTTGCCTTTCGGATTGACTGAGCTCGTGAAAGGGTAGTGAACATAATAATTAACAGCTAATAGGTGCATCATGTCGGTCCCTCTGCGTGCCGTTCAACTCAACGAAGCAAACGCATTCCTTAAGAAATATCCTGAGGTTTTGTACGTCGACCTTCTGATTGCGGATATGAACGGTGTGGTGCGCGGCAAGCGCATCGAACGCACCAGTCTTCATAAGGTTTACGAAAAAGGCATTAATCTCCCGGCGTCACTGTTTGCCCTGGACATCAACGGCTCTACGGTGGAAAGCACCGGCCTGGGTCTGGACATTGGCGACTCGGATCGAATCTGCTTCCCCATCCCCAATACCCTCAGCATCGAACCCTGGCAGAAGCGCCCGACCGCGCAGCTGTTAATGACCATGCACGAACTCGAGGGCCAGCCGTTCTTCGCTGACCCGCGTGAAGTGCTGCGTCAAGTGGTGAGCAAGTTCGATGACATGGGCCTGACCATTTGCGCGGCGTTCGAACTCGAGTTCTACCTGATCGACCAGGACAACGTGAACGGTCGTCCGCAGTCGCCACGTTCGCCGGTTTCGGGCAAACGTCCGATGTCGACTCAGGTGTACCTGATCGACGATCTGGACGAGTACGTCGACTGCCTGCAAGACATCCTCGAAGGCGCGAAAGAGCAGGGCATTCCTGCCGACGCCATCGTCAAGGAAAGCGCCCCGGCGCAATTCGAAGTGAACCTGCATCACGTCTCCGACCCTATAAAGGCCTGCGACTACGCGGTGTTGCTCAAGCGTCTGGTGAAGAACATCGCCTACGACCACGAGATGGACACCACCTTCATGGCCAAGCCGTATCCGGGCCAGGCGGGCAATGGTTTGCACGTGCACATTTCGATTCTCGACAAAGAAGGCAACAACATCTTTGCCAGCGAGGATCCCGAGCAGAACGCCGCACTGCGTCACGCGATCGGCGGTGTGCTCGAGACCCTGCCGGCGCAGATGGCGTTCCTCTGCCCGAACGTCAACTCGTACCGCCGTTTCGGCGCGCAGTTCTACGTACCGAACTCGCCAAGCTGGGGCATCGACAACCGTACCGTAGCGGTGCGTGTGCCCACTGGTTCGGCGGATGCCGTGCGCATCGAACACCGTGTTGCCGGCGCCGATGCCAACCCGTACCTGTTGATGGCTTCTGTTTTGGCCGGTATTCACCATGGCCTGACCAACGAAATCGAACCGGGCGCCCCGGTGGAAGGCAACAGCTACGAGCAGAACGAACAGAGCCTGCCAAACAACCTGCGCGATGCCTTGCGTGAGCTGGACGACAGCGAAGTCATGGCGCGCTACATCGACCCGCTGTACATCGACGTGTTCGTCGCGTGCAAGGAAAGCGAACTGGCCGAGTTCGAAAACTCCATTTCGGACCTTGAGTACAACTGGTACTTGCATACGGTTTGATGGACCAAACACCGTCAGTCAAGGATTGAAAGGTAGGCGTACACAGGTTTTGCGAGCAACACCGCAATCCACTGTGGGAGCGGGCTTGCTCGCGAAAGCGGTGGGTCAGTCGCCATCAATGTTGAATGTGATGGCCTCTTCGCGAGCAAGCCCGCTCCCACAGTGGATTGCGGTGTTCTGATACTTAACTGGTTGGCATCAATCCAACGATCAACTATTCCTCTGCGTAGAGTCACAACCATGACAAACACTCGCAGCGATTGGGAGCAACGCTTCCAGTCCCTCACACTAGAAGGCCGCGCATTCATCGACGGCCAATACCGCCCGGCACTCAGCGGCGATACCTTCGAATGCATCAGCCCGGTCGACGGCCGCTTCCTGGCGAACATCGCCAGCACCGACGAAGCCGACGCCAATGCCGCCGTGCAGGTTGCGCGCCGCACATTCGAATCCGGCATCTGGGCGCGGTTGGCACCCGCAGAGCGCAAGCGCATTTTGATTCGCTTCGCAGACTTGATCCTGGCTAACCAGGAAGAACTGGCGCTGCTCGAAACCCTCGACATGGGCAAGCCGATCAGCGATTCCATGAGCATCGACATTCCAGCGACCGCCAACGCGATCCGCTGGAGCGCCGAAGCCATCGACAAGATCTACGACGAAGTTGCCGCCACACCGCACGACCAACTCGGCCTCATCACCCGTGAACCGACAGGCGTGGTCGCCGCCATCGTGCCGTGGAATTTCCCGCTGATCATGGCCAGCTGGAAGTTCGCCCCAGCCCTGGCGGCGGGCAACTCGTTCATTCTCAAGCCTTCGGAAAAGTCACCACTGACCGCGATTCGCATCGCGCAATTGGCCCTCGACGCTGGCATCCCCCAAGGCGTGTTCAACGTCCTGCCAGGCTTCGGTCACACCGTCGGCAAAGCGCTGGCGTTGCACATGGACGTCGACGTGCTGGCCTTCACCGGCTCGACCGCAATTGCCAAGCAACTGCTGATCTACGCCGGGCAGAGCAACATGAAACGCGTCTGGCTAGAGGCGGGCGGCAAAAGTCCGAACGTGGTGTTCGCCGATGCGCCGGATTTGCGCGCTGCAGCACAAGCGGCGGTCAGCGCGATTGCCTTCAACCAGGGCGAAGTCTGCACCGCTGGCTCTCGCCTGCTGGTGGAGCGTTCGATCCGCGAGCAGTTCATTCCATTGCTGGTGGAAGCGCTGCAAGCCTGGAAACCAGGGCATGCCCTCGATCCTGAAACTACCGTCGGCGCGGTCGTCGATCAGCGCCAACTGGAGAACGTGCTGCGCTACATCCAGGTCGGTAAAGAGCAGGGCGCGCAACTGATCGCTGGCGGCAGCCGCACCCTCGAACACACCGGTGGCCTGTACGTGGAACCGGCGATTTTCGACGGCGTGACCAACGCGATGACCATCGCCCGGGAAGAAATCTTCGGGCCGGTTCTGTCACTGATCACCTTCGATACCGCTGAAGAAGCGCTGCAGATCGCCAACGACAGCATCTTCGGTCTCGCCGCCGGCGTGTGGACCAGCAACCTCAGCAAGGCCCACACCTTCGCTCGCGGCTTGCGCGCCGGCAGTGTCTGGATCAACCAATACGACGGCGGCGACATGACCGCGCCGTTCGGCGGGTTCAAGCAGTCGGGTAACGGCCGGGACAAATCGCTGCACGCGTTCGACAAATACACCGAACTCAAAGCGACCTGGATCAAGCTCTAACACCTTTACAGCGGCGGTCGCCGGCATAGGTTGGCGGCCCTCGGAGAAACGTATGAAACAGACTCATGTAAACAGCTACTACGCTGCGACTCGTAATCAGATCGGTGATTATCCGGTTCTTGAAGAATTGGTGGAGTGCGACGTCTGCGTGATCGGCGCCGGCTACACCGGTCTATCCTCGGCGCTGTTTCTCAGCGAAGCGGGCTATAGCGTCACCGTGCTGGAAGCGGCCAAAGTTGGCTTCGGCGCCAGCGGTCGCAACGGCGGTCAACTGGTCAACTCCTATAGCCGTGACGTCGATGTGATCGAAGAACGCTACGGCGACAAAACCGCCGAAGTGCTTGGCAGCATGATCTTCGAAGGCGCCGACATCATCCGCTCGCGCATCAAAGAGTACGACATCAAATGCGACTACCGCCCCGGCGGCATCTTCGCAGCGCTGAACAAAAAGCAACTCAACGGCCTGGTCGAGCAAAAGAGCAGCTGGGAGCGCTATGGCAACAAGAACCTGAAAATGCTCGACGCGGCTGACATCCAGCGCGAAGTCGGTTGCGACAACTACGTCGGCGGCCTGCTCGACATGCAGGGTGGTCACATCCATCCGCTCAACCTGGCTCTGGGCGAAGCTGCCGCGATCATCAGCCTGGGCGGCAAAATCTACGAACAATCCGCCGCCGTGGAAATCACCTATGGCGAACCGATCACCGTACGCACCGCCAAAGGCGTGGTGCGGGCCAAGTACCTGCTGATCGCGGGCAACGCCTACCTGCCTCAAGACCTCGACAACCGCGTCACGCGCAAAAGCATGCCCTGCGGCTCGCAAATCGTCGTCACCGAACCGCTGTCCGAAAAAGTCGCCCGCAGCCTGATCACCCACAATTACTGCGTCGAAGACTGCAACTACCTGCTCGACTACTACCGTCTCACCGCCGACAACCGCCTGCTGTACGGCGGCGGCGTGGTCTACGGCGCTCGCGAGCCGGACGACATCGAACAACTGATCAAACCAAAAATCCTCAAGACCTTCCCGCAATTGAAGGACGTAAGAATCGACTACCGCTGGACCGGCAACTTCCTGCTGACCATGTCCCGCATGCCGCAATTCGGCCGCATCGAAAAGAACGCCTACTACATGCAAGGCTACAGTGGTCACGGCGTCACTTGCTCGCACCTGGCCGGCAAACTCATCTCGGAAATGATCCGCGGCGACGCCGAGCGCTTCGACGCCTTCGCCTCCCTGCCGCACATGCCCATGCTCGGCGGCCGCACCTTCCAGGCCCCACTCACCGCCATGGGCGCGGCGTATTACGCGCTGCGTGACCGGTTCGGCATCTAAACCCAGGCGCAATCCCTGTAGGAGCCGAGCTTGCTCGCGAAGACGACCGGACATTCAGCATCAATGTCGACTGGCAGACCGCTTTCGCGAGCAAGCCTCGCTCCTACAGGATGATGTGTCGGGCACAGAAAGTTTATGCACCGCGTTCCCTTGTAGGAGCGAGGCTTGCCCGCGAAGGCGGCTGCACAGTCGCCATTGATATCGCCTGACACACCGCCTTCGCGGGCAAGCTCACTCCTACAGTTTCTGCATCTGAACTGACTAATATGAGGGCTGCTCGGCTTTTTTGTCAGCCGTTTATCGAACCTGCTGAGCAACACCAACAAACGTGATTTAATACCGCCTCTCACGTTTTTGGGACAGGGAATCGGTGTTCTTCGCGGCCAAAAGTCGCCCGCCATCCACCCCCATTACCCCTTAAGTCGTTCTCACATAAGGCTGTCATGGACACGGGCTCACGACTCAAATTAGTACGCGAAAGCTACAAGCTGTCCCAGCGCGAGCTGGCCCGGCGTAGCGGCGTCACCAATGCCACCATCTCCCTGATCGAACAGAATCGCGTCAGTCCCTCCGTCAGCTCCCTGAAAAAACTGCTCGAAGGCATTCCCATGTCCTTGGCGGACTTCTTCACCTTCGACCAACCGCCTCGCGAGCACCAATACGTGTTCCGCGCCAATGAACAGCCGGATCTGGGGCGTCATGGTCTGCGGTTGTTGCTGATTGGCGCTTCGGTGCCGAGTCGGCAGATGCGGCTTTTGCGCGAGCAGTACGCGCCTGGGGCGAGTTCGGGGGAAGAGCCGATTGTGCATTCTGAGGGAGAGGAGTGTGGGTTGGTTACCCGTGGCACGGTCGAGTTGACGGTGGACGGGCAGATTAGTGTGCTGAATGCCGGGGATGGGTATTACTTTCCGACGACTTTGCCACATCGGTTTCGGAATATTGGGGCCGATGAGGCGGAAATCATCAGCGCCAACACCCCGGCTAACTTCTGATATCGATAGTGAATATCAAACCTGTAGCAGCTGCCGAAGGCTGCGTTCGGCTGCGAAGCAGTCGTAAATCCGGGTACTGTTCCTGATCATTCCGCTCCACGATTGACAACCCGGATCATCCAAAACACTATCAGCCCATGACCTACACACGCCGCATGAACATGATGTGCTTCTACATGACCGCTTCTGGCGGGCCATGAGGTCATGCGTTCGTAGAATTTGACGTAATTACTCAAGGCCCCGCCAGAAATGGACGGGGCTTTTTAGTTCTCCGTCTATCGATGGCTAACGGAGAATGAAATGTTCGAGATTAGACGAGCCACGCACAGCGATGCCCAAACAGCGTTCGACATTCGCCTTCAAGCGATACGGCACCAATGCATCGGCGCCTATACCACGGAGCAAATGTTGGCCTGGACGGCAGGAGCAGCCAAGGACGGGTATAGCGATCTGATGGATAAACACTTTTATCTGGGCTGTATTCAAGGTGAGCCGGTGGCGACAGAAATGCTTGATCTGGAGAGGAGCGAAATCGGCGCGATCTTTGTCCTCCCGAGCTTTATGCAACGAGGCATTGGTTTGAAAGTTTTGGACTACCTTGAACGCCTGGCACGGGAGTTGGGGCTGAGGGAAGTCAATCTGGATGCCACTTTGAACGCCGCTGACTTTTACCGGCGCTGTGGTTTTGTTGGTGACAAACCTGCTATTTACCACTCACCCTCCGGGCTTCAGCTGGCTTGTGTGCCAATGGTGAAAGGGCTTTTGTAGGCGACAGGATTGATAGCTTCACCGACGGCAGACCCGGAGGAGCTCGTGCAGCCCGCAATATTCCGGATTGCCACGATTGACAGCCCTCACGACTTGTAGGAATTTAGCCGCCCGCAGGTAAGGAATATCTGCTGACGGCCAAAAAATGGCCGTTATTCACCTCACAAGGGATTGTCTATGCAAGGTTCAAACACCGGTGCTCAACAGGTGTGCGGTCAGATGGTGCACGAGCATCAGAACAACGCGCACATGAACATTGCCCAGCAAATCCTCGAATGCCTGTTTCGACGTCGTAGCCTTGCCCCAGGGCAGGATCACGAACTTTCGTTGCAGGTGCTGGAACCCCATCTGACCAAGGTCATGCAAGCGGTCGAGAGCGGACGCCAGATCGAAATGGTCTTGCCAGCCTTTCCCGGCAAGTCGCCCAGCCGCAAGAAAACCCTCAGTCATCTACCTGATCTTGCTGAACATCATGCAATCGACGAGTTACATCGCCTGTGCAATGAGGTTCAGGAGGTCTATGCACCGGGGGCGCTGATTCATATCTGCTCCGATGGCTATGTGTTCTCTGACCTGGTGCATGTTCCCGATGCAGACGTCAAAGCCTACACCGACGCTATCCAGGACTACGCCGACCAGCACTATCCCGGCACGTTCGCCCATTTCGACCTCAGGGATGCCTATCCTCCGCTTGATTGTCTGGACGCCATGCGTGAGGAAATGATGATCGAGCATGGCCAGTCATTGGTCTTGTTGCAGCAGCGCTTCAAGGATGATCCGCACATGATGTTGATGTACTGCGGCATCCATCGCTTTCTTTCCGAGGATTACTCGGGGCTCAAAGTATTCGCCGGCATGAGCCTTAATGCGGTGAAGAAAGTCGCCAAGCCGGCCTCGCAGCGGGTGATCCAGCGCAGTGAGGCCTGGAGTGCGCTGTTACAGGCGCGCTACCCGCATTGCCTGCGCCTGTCGATTCACCCGCAATTGGCGGTGTCGACGAAGATCGGTATTCGACTGGTGCCAACCAGTGACCTGTGGCGTACGCCCTGGCATTCGGTGGCCATCAAGCGACGGGGTGTGGTCACCCTCGAAAAACGCAGCAATGTCGATGAGCGCTACCACCGCTTGGTGTTCCGCAAGGGGCGTCCTTGTCACTACGCCAGTGCTCAATGATGGCGTCTCGGTTGCGGGTCGAAGCCGTACTCTTCGATTTGGACGGGACCTTGGTCGACACCTTGCCTGACATCACCTGGTGCCTGAACCAAGTGTTGCTCGAACACGGTTGCCCGGCGCAGACAGCGCAAACAGTGCGGGGTTATATCGGCGGTGGGGTCACGGCGATGATCGAGCAGGTTGCCACGCAGTTTGGCATAGCCGATGCGGTCGCCCTGCACCAACGCTATGTGGCGCTGTATCAAAATAACATTGTTCAATTTTCCCGGCCCTTCAACGGTGTGCTTGCGTTGCTCGAAGGTTGTCGCCAATTGCAAGTGCCGCTGGCAATCGTCACCAACAAGACCGAAGGCATGGCCCGGCAAGTAGCTGATGCGCTGCTTCCCCAGAATACCTTCGGGACGATTCTGGGGCATCGCGCGGGCAGGGCGCTCAAACCTCAGCCGGAGGTGGCCTGGGAAGCTGCCCGGCGATTATCGGTTGATCCGCAACGCTGTTTGTTCGTCGGTGACACCGAGATCGATCTGAAGACCGCCCGTGCTGCAGGCATGTACTCGGCGGCGGTCACTTGGGGCTATAGCCTGACCCCGGCATTGCAGGCTCAGGCCCCGAACTTCTGCTGCGAACAGCCGGCCGGATTGCTGCGCATTCTGCAGCAAGTCTGCGGAACAGCGCATGCATTCACCGAACATGGCGATACCGTTAAATCCTATTGATACACACATTCTCAAGGAAGTTGTTCTATGGAACATAGAGACTCATGGATCGCTGCTGTCAGCGATTTGCTCGCGGGTTATCTGCTCAAAGGCGCGGATGATTGTTTCGAAGCACAAGGCAGAGCGCATCTCGCCCTACGCCTGGGACACTGCTTCGATCAGAGCCTGCCAGTGCGCCTGGTACTGCCAGGCTTTCCCTGCAAGTCGCCGAACGCCACTGACCAGACATTCGGTGTGCTGCCGGATTATGGCGAAGTAATCGCCATCGAGCGCCTCGACCAACTCGGCCAAGCCATCGCCGCGTTGCACGCACCGGGTTGTGTGGTGTCGATCCTCAGTGACGGAACGACTTTCAACGACATCGTTGGCGTTGCCGACGACGTTCGCGCCGCCTACAACCGGGCTTTGCGTGAACTGTGCACCACCCATACGATTCAGTGGGTCAGCATGGAAGACCTGTTCCCCCAGGCTCAAAGTGCCGAATCGGTTCGCGCCAGCCTGATCAAGCAAGCCCGTCTACCCTGGAAAAACCTTGGGGATCTGATCGAGCAGAGCCGGCACGATGAATCCCTTAGCCAGGCCCATGACCACCTCTGCAGTCACCTCTACAACGACCTGCGCCTGTGCCGTGAAGAAGGGCAGAGCGAGGACGAATACCTGCAACAGATCAACTTCAAAGCCTACCAAATGATGTATCGAGGGCAGGCATTGAATGCGGCGGTGGATCGCTTCTTCGGCGATGACATTCGCTTGTCGGTCCATCAATACAGCAATGCCGGACCCAAATTCACCTTCGGCCTGGCCGAAGGGCTGACCCGTGTCGGCAGCCCCTGGCATGCCGTGCCGGTGTGCAACCTCGACGGCAGCCAAACCCTTCGCGCCCGAGCCCAAGTCGACCTCGACCAGCACGTGTTGGTCACCTATGAGGGGCGGCCGTGGCTCTACCACCAAACAGAAAACCCACAGGCCCAAGGCTTCGAGTACGAACTGCAAAAGCTGCCGCTCTTTGGCCTGGTGGTGCGAGACCCGTTGGGGCTGGGTTTCGAACGACTGTCCACCGGCTTGCTGGAAGCACTGGTGGAAACTTTCGGTTTCGTCTGCCTCAAGGGCTGCCGCTTCGACGACCAGGACAGCTTTGCGCGCGATTGCGAACGCTTCGGCACGCTGTACGAATGGGCCTTCGGCGCCGTGCACGTGGTCAAACCCGCGGACAAGCCCCAAGGCGTGGTGCACTCGCTGGAGAAAACACCGTTGCACTGGGACCTGAACATGCTGCCCGACAGCGACGCACAGGTTCAGCGCAATCCGAAATTCTGCGCCAGCAAATTCATGCTGTATTGCAAGACCGCACCGCAGCCGGGCGAGGGCCAGACCACCATCGTCGACAGCCGAAACGTACTGCGCAAAGTCGGGCAGCAAGTCGCCCGACAATGGCAGTCGGTGAGCATTACCTACTACACCAAAATGACCTACTTCGGCGGCTCGCCACGCATGTACAGCCTGGTGGATCACCACCCCCGCAGCGGCGAACTTATCCTGCGTTATCAAGAGGGCACTGATTCGACACTGCAGACGCTTAGTCAATCTGTGCAGGATCATGATGAGCAGGCGCAGCAGGCATTGCTGGAACAGGTCAATGCGCTGGTTTATGACCCGGAGTGCATGATTGCCCATCAATGGAGTGAGGGGGATTTGGTGCTGATTGATAACTATCGGACGCTGCATGGGCGGTTGCCGATGTCGGCGGGATCTTCGTCACGGGAGTTGTGGCGGGTGCAGGTTTACTGATTGGTGTTGTCTTGCGGGCCCTGGAGATAGGGCTTGCGAGAAGTCTCGAATCATCAGTAACCGTTTCGTCATGCTGTCTACACGATTCAGGGAAAAAACACACTAGACCAGAGAATGGCCTGACTGCTCGTCTGTATTCACATGGATACAGTCGAGCAATGAATTATCTTGTTCAGCAAACCACAATCTTCGTGGCATGGCATGCCTCGATTCGCGACTTGCGGGCCAAGGTTGCAATCGCTCGTCGCATTGACCGTGCCTCTGCGGGTAATCTAGGCGATATCAAGCCGGTAGGTGATGGTGTCTCCGAAATGCGCGTGGATGTCGGCGCTGGCTATCGGGTTTACTTCACTATGAGAAATGGCGCAGTCATCGTTTTGCTGGCCGGTGGTGACAAGTCTTCGCAAAACACCGATATCCGACGGGCGAAAAAATTGGCAAGGGAGGTTTAAAAATGGGCCACACGTTGACTACCTTCGACATGGCGGCACTACTCGACAGCGACGAAGCCATCAGCGAGTACCTCTCTCAGGTACTGGCAGACGGCGACAACGAAGAATTTCTTCGTGCTATTGGCTACGTGGTAAAGGCCCGTGGCATGACACAAATTGCCAAGGATTCCGGAATGGGCCGCGAAAGCCTGTACAAGGCTTTCGCGCCAGGCGCGAAACCACGTTTTGATACGGTTCTAAAGGTCATCCATGCCCTTGGCATTGATCTCTGCGCACAACCGGGACATGCGGCAAATCACTCGATTGTCTGAGCGCGACCTCGAAAAAGGTGACAGATCTATTTAAACAAATGGATCTGCCACCTTTTTGATTTTACGGCCTATCAAAACCACGCTGCTCAATCACCCGAAACACATCGCTCACATCCTGGACCATGATCCGGGCGATGTTGGTGACGGTGTTGATGTCGTGCTCGGCGTAGTCGGGGAGGCTGGTGCAGGCCATGAGGTTGAGGTATTTGAGGACGGCGTTGAGGCGTTCGCTGAGGCAGTTGTGGAGTTCGCGCAGTGGGGCGTCGGCGTCGATGAGGAGGACGGGGTGCTCGGTGGCGAGGTGGGACATTGGGGAGTAGTGGCGAAGCGGTTTTTGAGTCGTCATGGTGTTAATCCTAATAAAAGTAGAATCGCCACCGTTTTGCTGCGAAACAAAATGGGTGGCAGCTATGCGCGGGTTCGCAGACCGGAGGATTAACACCAAGACCCGGCAGACCCGAAGGTCTCCCACGCACAACCGCCATAAAACGATACGCAGCCGGGAGTCGGCCGTGCCTGACGGAACAAGGTGTCAATCTTAAGGGCTGCGAAACCCTATCGCCAACTGATGTCAGCGACAGACCCACTCTAGGCAGCGATTTTGATAGCTGCAACCGGGGTGTAGGACCGTGCACGGTCATTGTGGGGGGCTTGTCGGAACGCCGCATCGCCCCGTTCGGCGGCGTAGCCGTCGTAAAACCGGGTACTGCGGTGTGTCTGAGGAAACCGGCTAGTAGCGTTTGGGGCTGCTTCGCTGCCCAACGGGGGCAAGCCCCCTCACCACAATGAGAGGATTCCTACAGGATTTGCAGACTTCAAAATCCCGGCCGCTTCTTTACCGAACGATCACTCGTGGGATTTTCGGTGGTGAGGGTGCTTGCTTCTGACTAATCCTGTGCGGATCGCACGTGCGCGGTCACCAACGGTTCTTCTGCATTGGCATCACGTTTCAGCCATTCAGCTGGCGGGCAACCCATCACGTTCAGAAAGCTTTTCGAGAAAGACGCCTGCGAGCTGTAGCCAACCGACTCGGCAATCACCTTGATCTGAACACCATCGCGAAGCATGTCCTGAGCCACCTTCATTCTCCAGGCGGTGACATACCCCATGGGCGATATCCCCATTATCTGGGTGAAGCAGGCTGAAAATTTCGACCTGGACATGTTCGCCAGGCTCGCCAGTTTCTCGACGCTCCAGCGCGCATCCGGCACTGAATGAATGCTGTTGAACACCGCGCCGAGGCGGCCATCCTGCAGGGCATAAAGCAAACCACTGTATATCTTTCCATCTGCCACGGCGCGGCGCACGATCAGGACAAAAATGTATTCAAGCAGCAAGTTCAGCGCTTTGGTTCTTCCTGCACCTTGATCCTGAAATTCGGCAAGTAACGCGCCAATCACCGGGCTGAGATTTTCCAGCTCCCTGAATGGGAAGATCAGTGTTTCTTTGAGTCCGAGAGGGAAGGGTTGCAGGGTGTTGCGCCCGAATTGAAAGGAGGCGCAGATCAACTCCGCGCCCTCAACCGTATTGGAGCGTAACTGGTAACGGCAGCTGCTCGGACAGAACAACACACTGGGTTCTGCGATTGATATTTTCGGCAACCCAGGCTGAACCAAGTCGATATTGCCCTGACTGATGACATGGATGAACGCCATGCCTGGGGGTTTATCGAGGACAAGCGTGCCGTCGATCCGACCAGAGAAGAAAAGCCTGCCCTGAAGGTTCGTGCGTTCGAAGAATTCGGACAGGATATCCATGATAGGGACGACCGGATAAAGACTCTGTACGCGCTGACAAAACCGGATCAGGACGTGGAGATAGGATGAAGTTCTCGCCGATGGTAAACAACGACCCCTTGGGGCGCCATGGCACAGAGCAACTTTTCTTATCGACGATCGGAGTCAAATGTCATGAGCAATGAGACTACTCGCCTTGCACCCCAGTATGCAGACCCGGCAGCTCCTGCGCTGCCAAATCCAGGGATGAAAATTGATCTTTCTCGCGCCGCTCTGGTCGTCATCGACCCGCAAATCGACTTCCTCAGCCCTGAGGGCGTGAGCTGGGGCGTATTTGGTAAAAGCATCGTCGAGCATGATGTCGTCAACCACCTCGGCCAATTGTTCGCCGCCGCCAAGAGCGCCGGCATCACGGTTGCCGTCTCCCCGCACTACTACTATCCGTGCGACCACGAGTGGCATTTCGGCGGGCCGTTGGAAAAGGTCATGCACAACATCTGCATGTTTGATCGCAAAGGACCGTTGAGCCTCGATGGCTTCGAAAACTCCGGTGCCGACTTTATGCCTGAGTTCAAGCAATACATCCTCGATGGCAAAACCATCATCGCCTCGCCGCACAAGGTATATGGCCCGGAAACCAATGATCTTGCACTGCAACTGCGCAAGCATGGCGTGTCGCAAATCATCCTGGCGGGCATGGCGGCGAACCTCTGCGTTGAGTCGCACCTGCGTGAACTGCTGGAGCTTGGGTTTGAAGTGGCCGTGGTTCGTGACGCCACCGCAGGTCCAACTACTCCTGAAGGGGACGGTTACCTGGCCGCTCTGATCAACTTCCGCTACATCGCCAATGCGCTGTTGACGACTGCGCAGACTGTTGAGTTGCTCCAAGCCAAGTAAGGCCCATATAAGCCGGCTGCTCGCTACTCGCGACGCAGCCGTTCAGGAGTGCCGGAAATGCCCAAGCTCCATCGGCGATATCGTCAGCAGGCTTCTGCGGTGATCCAATCCGCAATCACCTGTGCTATTGCAACGGCCATCGCCAGTCCATCGACTCTTTCGGCCAGCCAGTTACTTTCGTATGGATTCAGAGCCTGGTGGGTGGCCTGGTTGACCATCGTGCCATTCGTATTACTGGCGACACCACTGATAAGACGGTTGACGTCCTTTGTGGTGCAAGATGAACCCCAAGAAGCTCGCCTGAATGAGCGACGCTGATTGAGGTCATCTCCGGCAGGGAGTGGCAATTCAGCCTCGGCCAGAAACAGGCACAGGGGTAGAAATGCATCTATCCTTTTTTTTGTCATTTTTTCCTGCTACATCGCATGCCGGAGTTGCTATGAGGAAAACTCATGCTGCCAGTTTCGCGCTATTTCTTGTTTTATGTGGCGTTAGGGTGGCCAACGCTGAATCAACATTCTCCTTTGAGTCAGCGGCAACGCTCGATGACATGTCATCTCTGATCAGATCAAAAACACCACTTGGATCTTCTCGCGAAAATGTCCGAAAAATTTTCGTAGAAGAGGGGCGCGCGACGCAAAAGGTCAAGACGAATGATTCTAGCGTCGAGAAATATATCTACGATATTGATTTATGCCATTACTACATTTGGCGGTGGAATATCTCGTTCGATTACGATGGCAGTGATCAATTGCGTCAAGCCTACGTAAATGGAAATACAGTTTTCCCGCACGGCAATCCAAAGAAGGTCATTCCGAAATTTGCGGAAGAAGGAAAAAAGGCGTCGATATATCGGATGCAACGCCCTAGGCGCGAAGCATACAAGGGCGAGAGTTCGCTGGGATTTTTGCTCTTTGATCGCGACAGCAACCCCAGCACCACTGATGATCAAGCCCTTATTGGCGCCGGTCCTAGCCGAGCCGATCCAATTAACATGGGCAAACTGGTCATCTATAAAGACGTCGAGCCCTGGCGCTCTATTTTCGACTTCGATGCCGCTGACCGCATCGTGCCTTATCAAGGTAATTGCAATACGGCCAGGTAGCCTGGATATCCGGATGGTGGAAAACCGCCAAGCGGATTTTTCACTCTACTGATGCATCCTGGCATTGTAGGGTGGACAACGTTTTTCTTGTCCAGCGGCTTTTATGAATGCCCGCAATGGGGTCGTGTGCAGCCGGTCGCTGGTCAGGTCATTGCGCGTAGGGGGGGCGTCGCAACATTCATTTCACCAGCCGTTACGGCGTTTAACCCGAGGAAAATCCCATGACCCAGACACTGGAACGCGCCATTGCCATCGCCGCCGCAGCGCATGAAGGGCAGGTGGACAAGGGCGGCGCGCCTTACATCCTGCATCCGCTGAGAGTCATGCTGCGGGTGAACACGCTGGAAGAGCGCATCGTCGCGGTGTTGCATGACGTGGTCGAGGACTGTGGCATCAGCTTCGACGATCTACGCAAAGAAGGCTTTAGCGAAACGGTGCTGATGGCGATTGCCTCGGTGACCAAGGTGCCGGGCGAGTCCTACGAGGAGTTTGTCGAGCGCGCCGCGCAGAACCCGATCGGGCGGGTGGTGAAACTGGCGGATCTGGAAGAGAACAGCGACTTGTCGCGGATTACCCAGCCGTCCTGGGAGGATCTGGAGCGTGTTGAGAAGTATCGGCGGGCGATAGGGGTGTTGCGTTCGTAATGAAGTTTGGCACCGCGCTGCAGGCGCGAGTTTCAATCATTCAGAGATGGACGGGCATCAGGGTTAAAAGAGCGAAAGTGTCATTAGTATTTTTCCATTTACTTGTCATCCTCCTTGAAGAGAATCGGTCTAAAAAGCCCGACCCAGGCGTCGTACGATTTGCTATTCTGAAACTGTAGGTGAAGACGCAGACTGATGCGCAAAGGGATAGCGAGGAAGCGTGGGGCGCGCTCCCAAGGGTACACGGTTAGAAAGATCTCCGCGCTGAGATCCAGCCCTTATGCCGTGTGAGGCAGAACAGCCTAAAGCTAAAAATCCTGTTCTGTGAGAGGCCCGATAAACCTTGTAAGCCAGAGACCAGCGCTGGCCACCTACATCGATTTCCAAAGCCCGCCTTGTGCGGGCTTTTTCCTGTTTGCGAGTCGGTGAAACCATTTTAACCACGACGCCCTTTGTAGCCGCTGGCGCAGCCTGCGTTCGGCTACATCAAAAACGGCCAGATCGTGATTTTCGATTCCGGCAGCACCACGCTGCAGATCGCGCGCTCGCTGCCCGCTGACCTCGCAATCACGGCCATTCATCCCGAAGTCGGCATCAGCTCACTTCATTTCGATGAGGTGCCGGTGAAGCAGGCGATGCTTGCCAGCGCTTCCCACGTGATCGCCGTCACCACTGCGGACAAACTGGGAGCGGTGGAGCCCTTCGTTGTCGCGCCTTGCAACCGTGTGCATACGCTGATCACCGAACGTCACGTGGCCTCGGGCAATGTCGAGGATTATCAAAAACTGGGGATCGAGGTAGTGCAAGTGGACGCTTGAGCGTCATCGCGGTCAGCGCTGCATGGGTTACGCTGATAGCAACCACGGGAGGAATACAGCCATGACTGAGCGCCATATGATCCACTCGGAAACACTGTCGAACGGATGCAGCATCGAGGTAAAAGCCGAGATATTGAGAGACGGCTCGTTGAAGATGTTCATTGGTGTTTACCGGCCGGACGGCTCTGTCATCGTTGAGGACAACCACCCGTCACCGCACCTGCTGGACATGGAAGCCGCGATGGAGTGGGGCATCGAAAAAGCCAAAACCATCGGTAACAGCCAAAGAACGCTGTAAGACCTGGCGATAACTGAATCATTAAGCATCTGGAAGGTCGTATCTGCGGTTTGCACGCACCGCGATTGAATTCGTGGATAGCGTCAACTCATCCCCGCAGCTCTGACCTTTGCTTTTAGGATGTTTCAAATGAAGCGCACCGCGATAATGACCCTGGCCATTGCAAGCACTCTCCTGTTGGGAGGCTGCTTTCCTCACTGGGAAGATGACGACAGGTACGATCGGGATCACCGCCGTGAATACCGTCGCGACCATGACCGAGGCTATGATTACCGTGATGATCGAAGGTATGACCGCGATTACGACCGTCGTGATGATCGCCGTCGTTACCGCGATCGGGACGACCGCGACGACGATTGATATTGGGCCCGTCAGCCTTCAGAGCGCAGGGCACTGCCGCTCTGATCTGCCGTCAGTCATGTGAGGTATCACCATGGGAATTTTGTCTGGACGTTTCGCTCGGCGCCTCAGCCATTGGCTGATCGCGGCAGGTATCGGCCTGACCGCCATAGTGCTCGATGCCCAGGCGCAAACCCCACCTCAAGCCACTCAGGAAATAAACAGCTTGCTGGACTTTGTCGAGCACAGTGAGTGCCGGTTTGTGCGTAATGGAAGCGAATACCCGGGCGCTGAGGCTCGGGTACATCTGCAGAAGAAGCTGAAGTATCTTGAAGACCGGAACAAGATAAACAGCGCAGAGGACTTCATCGATCTGGCGGCCAGCCAAAGCAGTATGAGTGGCCGCGCCTATGAAGTGCGTTGTCCGGCAGGCGTACAATCCGCCAGCCTCTGGCTGAAGACTGAGCTACAGAGGCTACGGCAAGGCCAATGATGTCTTGATGGGCTAGCGCAGTAGATGCACCGCCAACCCAATCAGCCCACACCCTATCAGCACCTCGATCACACCCCGCTTGAAGCGGAACAAGGCAATGGCCGCTGCAATGGCGATCAGCGCCGAAGGCCAGTCGAGTTGGCCGCTGAAGCCGTTGGGCCAGAGCACGTGGTAGCCGAAGAAACACGCCAGATTAAGAATCACGCCGACCACCGCCGCGGTAATCGCGGTCAGCGGCGCGGTGAGCCTGAGTTCGTTGTGCGTCGACTCCACCAACGGGCCGCCGGCGAGGATGAACAGAAACGAAGGCAGGAAGGTGAACCAGGTCACCAGCGTGGCAGCGAGGGCGCCGGCCAGGAACACTTGATCGGGGCCGAATACCTGCTGAACATAGGCACCGACAAAACCGACGAAGGCCACCACCATGATCAGCGGCCCGGGGGTGGTTTCGCCGAGCGCCAGACCATCGATCATCTGCGTGGGTGTCAGCCAGCCATAGTGACCGACAGCGCCCTGATACACATAGGGCAGCACGGCATACGCGCCGCCGAACGTCAGCAACGCCGCTTTGGTAAAGAACCAGGCCATCTGGGTGAGGGTGCCGTCCCAGCCGAACAGTGCGGTGAGCATCCCCATCGGCAATGCCCACAAAACAGCGCCCACCAGCAACAGACGCAGCAATTTAAAACGGCTGAAACGGGCGTGTTCGGGAGGCGGGGTGTCGTCGTCGATCAAGGCCGGGCCGAAGGATTTTTTCGCCGCGCCGTGGCCCCCGGTCCTGAACCTTTCAGGTGCCAGACGTCCGCCGATATAACCGATGATCGCGGCGCCCAGCACAATCAACGGGAACGGCACATTGAACACGAAGATGGCCGTGAATGACGCCGCGGCGATCCCCCACAACCAATTATTCTTCAACGCCCGCGAGCCGATCCGGTGGGCCGCCTGCACCACAATGGCGGTCACGGCAGGCTTGATCCCATAAAAAAGACCAGCCACCGCCGGCACTTCGCCAAAGGCGATGTACACCCAGGACAACCCGATCAGGATGAACAGCGAGGGCAGCACAAACAGCGCGCCGGCGATCAGGCCGCCCCACGTGCGGTGCATCAGCCAACCGATATAGGTCGCCAATTGCTGAGCCTCCGGCCCGGGCAGCAACATGCAGTAGTTGAGGGCATGCAGAAAACGCCGTTCCGAGATCCAGCGTCGGCGCTCCACCAATTCCTGGTGCATGATCGAGATCTGTCCGGCCGGCCCGCCGAAACTGATGAAGCCGAGCTTCAGCCAGAACAGGAAGGCTTCTCGCAGGCTGATCGACTCAGGCTTCGACAGGTCCTGTTCGACGGTCGAAGAGGGGTTTTTATTCAAATGACCATTCCCTTTTCAACGGGCGATTCAGGCCTTCAAGGCGTCCCGAACATCGCTGTCCAATAGATTCCCGCGTCACTCTTCGGGTCCACCGCATAGGCCGCACCCAGCTCGCGAAATTGTGGGTTCATCAGGTTGGCGCAATGTCCCGGGCTGGCCAGCCAGCCATCGACCACCTTGCGCACGGTGTCTTGCCCGGCGGCGATGTTTTCACCGACCTGCTGACCGGCGTAACCCGCCAATTCAGCCCGATCACCCGGTGTACGGCCATCGCGGTCCTTGTGATCGAAATAGTTATTGTTGGCCATGGCCCGGCTGTGGGTCTCGGCGGCGGAGCCCAGCGTGGCGTTCCACGCCAGTGGCGTCGTGGCGCCAAAGGCTTGGGTGCCGCACTGGCGTGTCTGAGCGCGGGCGCTGTTCATCGCTTCAAGCAGTTTTTGTCCCTCCGCCTGCCAGTCGCCCAGACGCCCGGTCAACAGCGGACGCGCCAGCACGATGCGCCATTCACGGCCATCGCGGCTGACGCCGATGTCGACGAATTGCGGGTCCAGCACCACCTGGCAGAAGCTCTCCTGAATTGCCTTCATGGCGGATGGCGCATCACGCGGGCCGGACAAGCTGATCGCCTGCACATTGACCATCGGATAAGCCGCGCGGGCCAGTGCCTGTTGCAAGTCGCCGATGCTGTTGGCGGACAGGACCAGACGTGGATCGCTCGCCAGCGGTGGCAGCTCCGATGACGCCTGGCCGCCGCAACGCTGCACCTGACTGCGGTAAACGTTGATCGATTCGACCAGTTGCGTTTCTTCGACCGCCGACGCGGCGACGTTGAACACCAGCGCGAATGACAACACGCCAAGATGCAAAACGGATGACAGGCTGCGCATGAAAATCTCCCTTGATCGGACTGCGCCCATGATGCGCGATTTCACCCCTCCCGAGGCAATGCCTTTTTGCGTTTATTGCCAGGCGACTGGAATGATTGGCGACGACTACAATCACAGCAGGTCAGGCCACAACATCGTCGTTTCATTGCTCAAGCCAAGTGTCATCGGAAGGATCGATCATGCGATTAAAATGGGTAGCCACCTGCTTCGCAATCATCCTTCTGTGTGGACAGCTATTGGCGGCTGACCAGGAGCAAAAACAGGAAGTGGCTGAGGACAAGGCGCAGGTCCTGGAAGAGAAAGCGGCAGAGAAGGGCAGCGAAGTTCCGGTGCCCAAGGCCGCAGTCATCAGCCCCTCCGAAGCGCAGGCGGTCGATCCGGCAGGCGCAGCCCCTCTGGACGATGCAATCACTTGCATGGCCCGCAGTATTTATTGGGAAGCCAAAGGTGTGGCAGGTGCCGACATGGAAGCCGTCGCCAACGTGGTCATGAACCGGCTCGGCCACGAGGGTTTTCCCGATACGGTGTGTGCCGTAGTCAAGCAAGGTTCTGAAACGCGTTCCTGCCAGTTTTCGTGGTGGTGCGACGGACGTGCGGATCAGGTCAAGGAAGACGACGAATATGCCCTCGCCAAGGAAATCGCGCGCAAGGCCCTCAACAAGCAACTCACGGACCGCACCCATGGTGCTTTGTATTTCCACGACAGAACGGTAAAGCCCGCCTGGGCGAAGAAATACATCAAGACGGCCGAGACCCGGAAGTTTCTCTTCTACAAGCCTCGGGGCGGGAAGGCGCAGTAGGTGCGAATCGCTTGATGAGCATAGAAGGAGGGAGTGCTGCCGGTAGGATTTTACGGTTTTTTTACGGTGGATATTCTTCCCCACGATGATACTTACCGCGTTTTTTGATCATCAATAATGCCTGCGATCCTTCGTCCTCCGGTTGATTTGAGGTCAGTTCCTTTTCCTCCGTTTCAGAGAAGCTATCCGTGAGCGAAACAACAATCCTTGCCCATGAAGAGTCCCACTCCAAAACATCAGGCGTGGGTTTGCTCATCGCCGCGGTGGGCGTGGTTTATGGGGATATCGGCACCAGTCCGCTTTACACCCTCAAGGAAGTGTTCGCCGGTCACTACGGAGTTCAGGCCAATCACGACGGTGTACTGGGCGTTCTGTCGTTGATCTTCTGGTCACTGATCTGGGTCGTCTCGATCAAGTACGTATTGTTTATCCTTCGCGCCGACAACCAGGGCGAGGGTGGGATCATGGCCTTGACGGCACTGGCGCGTCGGGCCGCCGCGCCGTTTCCCAAAATGAGCAGGGTCCTGGTATTGCTTGGCTTGTTTGGCGCGGCACTTTTTTACGGCGACAGCATGATCACCCCAGCCATCTCGGTGCTCTCTGCGGTTGAAGGGCTACAGCTTGCGTTCGATGGCATCGAGCATTGGGTGGTGCCGTTGTCCCTTGTCGTCCTGGTGGCACTTTTCCTGATACAGAAACATGGCACGGCGCGTATCGGCATCCTGTTCGGCCCGGTCATGGTGCTGTGGTTTGTGGTGCTAGGCACACTCGGCATTTATGGCATCTTGCAACGGCCGGAAGTTCTGCAAGCGCTGAATCCTGCGTGGGCGGTGCAATTTTTCGTGGTTCATCCGGGCATCGGTGTCGCCATTCTGGGCGCCGTTGTGTTGGCATTGACCGGTGCTGAAGCACTGTATGCCGACATGGGCCATTTTGGCCGCAAACCCATTGCTCGTGCCTGGTTCATCCTGGTGCTCCCCGGTTTGTTACTCAACTATTTTGGTCAAGGCGCGCTGATACTCGGAAACCCGGAGGCGGTACGTAATCCGTTCTATCTATTGGCACCTGACTGGGCGTTGCTGCCGATGGTTGCGCTCTCGACCCTGGCCACCATCATCGCCTCCCAAGCGGTAATTTCCGGGGCGTTCTCACTGACTCGCCAGGCCATTCAACTGGGTTACGTGCCGCGTATGTTCATTCAGCACACCTCCAGTCAGGAACAGGGGCAGATTTACATCGGCATGGTGAACTGGGCGCTGATGGTCGGCGTTGTGTTGTTGGTCATCGGCTTTGAATCGTCCAGCGCCCTGGCGGCGGCCTATGGCGTGGCGGTGACGGGGACCATGCTGATTACGACCATTTTGTCCTCGGCCGTCGTCTTGCTGCTTTGGAAAACACCTCGTTGGTTGGCGATTCCAATGCTGTTGGGTTTTCTCATTGTGGACAGCCTGTACTTTGCCGCCAACGCACCGAAGATTTTCCAGGGCGGTGCGTTCCCGGTCATTGCGGGTATTGCCCTGTTCATTTTGATGACCACCTGGAAACGGGGTCGAAAGATCATTGTCGAGCGACTGGACGAAACCACGCTGCCACTGCCGTTGTTCATCAGCAGCATCGGCTCGCAACCACCTCATCGTGTGCAGGGCACAGCGGTATTTCTGACAGCCAGGTCTGATGCCGTCCCTCATGCGCTTTTGCACAATCTGTTGCATAACCAGGTGCTGCACGAACAGGTCGTGTTACTCACCGTGGTGTCTGAAGACAGCCCGCGGGTGGCGGCGGATCGGCGATTCGAGGTCGAGGCGTATGGTGAAGGGTTCTTTCGGGTGAGTTTGCACTTTGGTTTTATCGAGGAGCCCGATGTACCTCTGGCGTTGAGCCTGTGCCATTTGAAAGAACTGGATTTCAGCCCGATGCGCACCACTTACTTCCTCAGCCGGGAGACGGTCATCCCGACCAAGCGTATCGGCATGGCCCGTTGGCGCGAAACCCTGTTCGCGTTTTTGCTGAAGAACGCCAACAGCAACCTCAAATACTTCAAGTTGCCGCTCAATCGCGTGATAGAGCTGGGCACGCAGGTTGAGATGTAGACGGCATAATCCAAGCGGGCTTGCTCGCGAAGAGGGAGTGTCAGTCGACATCACCGTTGCCTGATACACCGCTTTCGTGAGCAAGCCCGCTCCCACAGGTTCTGCGTTTAATGGCCTGGATGTTTTTAACTCTGCAGTGTTGTCATTAAACCCAGCGGTTTATCGAGTTCTTACATGTGAACCTTCAGGGTGCCTAGCGCTCCAGCGCTGTTCATGGCGTGCGCTCTTTCTCAATTTTATGCAAAATCACGAGTATAACGTCCTCACAGCGTATTGATCGCAGATCCTGCATCAAGCGCCCTGAAGTAAAGATGTTAAGCACGTATTGTGAATAATCGATCGCGCTGATGCAGCGCAACGAGAACCGATATGAAAACCCATTTTGAGATAAGTGATGTCCTTGAGCCCAAGAGCCAGTCACCCATCAGCAGCCGGCGGTAACAGCATGATCGAAGTCACCGAGGTTTCCATTGCCCAACTGCGTGCTGCGCTCGCATCGGGCCGGACGACGGCGGTTGAGTTGGTCCAGGCCTATCTCGCCAGAATCGACGCCTACGACGGCCCTGACACGCCCACCGCCCTCAACGCGGTGGTGGTTCGCAACCCCGATGCGCTCAAGGAAGCGCAGGCGTCCGATGCCCGTCGGGCCAAGGGCCAGACGCTGGGTCCGCTCGATGGCATTCCTTATACGGCGAAAGACAGTTATCTGGTGAAGGGGCTTACCGCAGCCTCTGGAAGTCCCGCTTTCGCGAACCTGATTGCTTATCGCGATGCGTTCACCATCGAACGGCTTCGTGCCGCTGGCGCGATTTGCCTGGGCAAAACCAATATGCCGCCCATGGCTAACGGCGGCATGCAGCGCGGGGTTTATGGCCGTGCGGAGAGCCCGTACAACGCGGATTATCTCACCGCCCCCTTCGCATCGGGCTCATCGAACGGCGCCGGTACTGCAACCGCCGCCAGTTTCGCGGCATTCGGCCTCGCCGAGGAAACCTGGTCGAGCGGCCGGGGGCCTGCCTCGAACAATGGTTTGTGTGCTTATACGCCTTCGCGCGGCGTGATCTCGGTGCGCGGGAACTGGCCGTTGACGCCGACCATGGACGTTGTCGTACCGTTTGCCAGAACGATGGCAGACCTGCTCGAAGTGCTCGACGTAGTCGTGGCGGAGGATCCCGACACACGAGGCGATCTGTGGCGGATGCAACCCTGGGTGCCCATTCCGAGTGTCGCCTCGGTGCGTCCCGCGTCCTATGGGTCGCTTGCCGCAAATCCCGATGCCCTCGCCGGAAAACGCTTCGGCGTTCCTCGTATGTACATCAACGCGGATCCCGAGGCAGGCACCAGCGATGCGCCTGGCATCGGTGGCCCGACGGGCCAGCGAATCAACACCCGCCCCTCGGTGATCGGGCTCTGGGAACAGGCTCGCAAGGCACTCGAAGCCTTTGGTGCCGAAGTGATCGAGGTCGATTTCCCGCTGGTCTCCAATTGCGAAGGCGATCGTCCTGGTGCACCGACCGTGTTTAACCGCGGCCTGGTTTCCAAAGAGTTCCTTCACCATGAGTTGTGGGATCTGACGGCCTGGGCGTTCGACGATTTTCTGCGGGCCAACGGCGATCCAAAACTCAATCGCCTGGTCGATGTGAACGGACCGCTGATTTTCCCGCACGATCCGGGAACGCTGCCCAACCGCGAGGGCGATCTTGCCGCTGGCATGGATGAGTATGTGCGAATGGCCGAACGCGGCATCACCCCTTGGGATCAGATCAGCACGGTGCCTGACGGACTACGCGGCCTTGAACAGACGCGCCGAATCGACCTTGAGGACTGGATGGATCGATTGGGGCTCGACGCGGTGATCTTCCCGACGGTGGCCGACGTTGGGCCGGCGAATGCCGATATCGATCCGAAGTCGGCGGATATCGCATGGAGTAACGGTGTCTGGGTCGCCAACGGCAACCTCGCCATCCGCCACTTGGGTGTGCCCACGGTCACAGTGCCGATGGGCATCATGCCGGACATCGGCATGCCCGTCGGGCTGACCTTTGCCGGTCGAGCCTATGACGATTCCACACTGCTGCGCTTGGCTTCGGCGTTTGAGTCGACGGGGACGAAGCGATTGATCCCGCCGCGAACCCCACCATTGTCCGGTGGCCAAAAATAGAAACGGCGGGGTTGGGGCTCAGAATCTCGCCCTGACCCGGCCAAGGGTGCTGGACTTCGTGGTGAAAAGGAATTGCAGTTGAACGAACAGACATTGTCCATGCGCCTGGAGCGCGTAGCGGCGCATGTGCCAGCGGATGCGTGCCTGGCCGATATCGGCTCGGATCACGGCTACCTGCCGGTGGCGTTGATGCGCCGTGGCGCCATCGCGGCGGCGGTGGCCGGCGAGGTGGCATTGACGCCGTTTCGCTCGGCCGAACGCACCGTGCGCGACAACGGCCTGACTCGCCGGATCACCGTGCGCCTGGCCAGTGGCCTGGCGGCGATCGAGCCGGGAGACGGGATCACAGCGATCAGCATCTGCGGCATGGGCGGCGAGACGATCCGCGACATCCTCGACAGCGGCAAGGCGCGTCTGAGCGGCCAGGAGCGGCTGATCCTGCAGCCCAACGGCGGCGAACAACCCCTGCGTCACTGGCTGATGGAAAATGGCTACCGCATCCTGTGTGAGGAAGTGCTGCGGGAAAACCGTTTCTACTACGAAATCATCGTCGCCGAGAGTGCCGGGCCGGTGATGTACAGCGCCGAGGAGCTGTACTTCGGCCCGCTGCAGATGCAGGCACGCAGCCCGGCGTTCCTGAGCAAATGGCAGCGCATGCTGCGCGAAAAGCACAAGACGTTGGCCAACTTCGCCCGGGCGCGGCAGGCCGTACCCGAGGAGAAGGTGCAAGACATCGCCCGGCAGGCCCGGTGGATTACCGAGCTGCTGGCTTGAGCCCGGTCCTGATGCCCGGCTTTCATGCTGATCTTCCTTGAGTAGTACTCGAGAAATGACTGGTAAAAAACCACAGCGCCAAAGCTGTAGCACTGAGCAAGGCGCCCAGCAGGCTGACTGCCATCCAGCCCCAGAGCGCATAAACCTGGGTCGCGGCTGCCGCCCCCAGCGCGCTACCGACCGAGTAGAAGCACATATATGCGCCGACCATGCGACTTTGGGCATCGGGTCGTGCAGCAAAAATGAGGCTCTGGTTGGTGACGTGTACCGCTTGCACCGCGAAGTCGAGCAAAACCACGCCGCAAACCAGCGCGATCAGGGACGTCTCGGCAAAAGTGATGAGCAACCAGGAAAGCGTCAGGAGTCCCAGCGAAATGCCGGTCACTCGTTGTCCCAAACCCTGGTCGGCCCAGCGACCGGCTCTTCTTGCAGCAAGGGCTCCGGCGACGCCGGCCAAGCCAAACATGCCGATGGCCGTGTGTGAAAGCGTCAGAGGCGGAGCGCTCAACGGCAGCACCATAGCTGTCCATAGCACGGAAAAGGCGGCAAAGATCAGTAAGGCCAGCAGGCCCCTGATCCGCAAAACCGGTTCGGTCATGAACAGCTTGAACAGCGACCGGATGAGCGCTGGGTAGGAGTGTTGAGTGCGTGGTGACACTGCGGCAGGAACCACTTTCCAGAACACCGCCGCGACAGTCAGCATCAATCCCGAGGAAACGAAATAAACGGCGCGCCAGCCCGCGAGATCTGCGATCAGCCCAGAGGTAAACCGTGCCAGCAGAATACCCAGGACAATGCCGCTGGTGACTGTCCCCACGGCCTGCCCACGTTGTGATGGCGTTGCCAGCACGGCGGCATAGGCCACAAGCACCTGCGCGACCACTGCCAGTAAGCCCATCATGATCATGGCTCCCAGCAGGGCCAGCCATTGCTGCGATGCGCCAACGGCCGCCAGCGCAATCGCAGACAGCACCACTTGAGTGATAATCAGCCGTTTGCGGTTCACCCGGTCGCCCAGCGGCACGATGAACAGTAACCCCAGCGCATACCCCACCTGAGTGGCCGTCACCACGACCCCGATCAATCCCGAGGCGACGCCCAGGCTTTGCGCCATTGAGGCCAGCAAGGGTTGGGCAAAGTAAACATTGGCGACTGCAAGTGCGCAGGTGACGGAAAACAATAATGTGAGCGACGGAGAAAGTCCCGCAGTCCGGTCGGTTCTGCTGCTTTCTCTGGTATCCGTATGCGGCAATCCCGAAGGCTGCCTGGAGAAAGGTTGGGTGGCTGAGTCGGCATCTGCTGTCATACACGCCTCCATGGCGTTAAACTGGTTTCAATTAAAAACTGGTTGCGATTGTTATCGAGCAAGGTTTCAAATTGCAACCGGATTGATCGACAGACTTGGTCAGGAGGTAAATACGATGGTCGAAGGTGCTTCACCACAAAGCGGCGAATGCCCGGTAGCAAGAACACTGGAGGCCATTGGCGATCGCTGGTCGCTGATGATCATCCGCGACGCATTTGACGACATTCGCCGATTCAGTGAATTTCAAAAGAGCTTGGGCGTGGCCAAAAATATTCTGGCATCGCGCCTGAAAACCTTGGTCGAGGTCGGTGTATTCGACGTTCGACCGGCATCAGATGGAAGCGCCTACAAGGAGTACGTGCTTACGAACAAAGGACGGGAGATCTTTCCGGTTGTGGTCAGCATGAGGCAGTGGGGCGAACGTTTCCTGTTCGAGCCGGGAGAGACGCGTTCTGTGCTGTTGGACAACGAGTCCAGACAGGTGCTGATGCCGATTGATGTTCGCTCATCAAGCGGTCAAAAACTTGGACCGTCTGACTGCCACAGAGTGAGACTTGTTGCCGACAAGTCGTGAATCGACAGCAGGCTTATCTCAAGGCCCGTTATCCCAGGCAACGCAGCCGGCGCCCGACGCATTCGGCTATCGATTCAGCAGAGGTGCCAGCAATGCGCACATACTGCGCCAGTGCGAACCCTCCCAGTAAACCCGTTGGCAGGCATCGCAGCGCAGGAAGTGCGAATAGAGGACGCCAACGCGTGGCGGCACCTGCTGTCGGGCCAGCTCCGGGCTGATCTCGTGCAGCGGCAGGTTGCAATGAAGGCACAGGCTGAATGGCCGTGCGCTACGCGCCAGGTCGAGGCGCTCATACAATTCGCGCAGCTGCAGCGACGGTTTCAGGGCATGCACATAACAGCCGTGACTGATGATCCGCCGCTTGAGCAGTTCGCGGTCGCGGGTTAGCACGATGCGTCCTTGCTGCGCAGCGATCTCGGCGATCTCGCCATCCTCGAAGCCATTGTCGTAGAGGGTGTCGAAGCCACTCATGCGCAGCAGATTGGCCAGCCCGCCAAGGTGTGCATCAGCGACGAAACGCAGCACCCGTAAAGGTTGCGCACGAACCTTGAGCAGCGGGCTGATGTCCAGCGCTTCGAACTTGGGATACACCGCCAGCCGGTCACTGTCCAGGATCACCCGCTCGAAACCCACCGACTCGCCGTTGAGCAGCACCAGCTCGACCTCGGTGTGCGGTATGCCGAGCGCCTCGATCATGTGCTTGACCGTCGCCCCTCGCGCGCACTCGCAGGTGAAGGACTGCCGCCGCCGTTCGGCCGGCAGGAAATCGTTGAGCTCCTCGTAGAAGCGGAAGGTTGCACGGGTCATGTTGAACAGTATGGCAGGGCTGCAGGATCAGCGAGGTTGTAGGAGCGAGCTTGCTCGCGAAGGCGGCAGTACAGTCAACAGTGATGTCGCCTGACCAGCTCCTCAACCTTGCCAAGCACTAACCCTTCAAAGCCGCTTCGATCGCAGCGATGTCGATCTTTGTCATCCCCATCATGGCGTCGAACGCGCGCTTGGCCGCCGCTCGATCAGGACTGTTTATCGCGGCTGTCAGCACGCGCGGTGTGATCTGCCATGACAGCCCCCATTTGTCCTTGCACCAACCGCATGCACTTTCCTGGCCGCCATTTCCGACAATCGCATTCCAAAAGCGGTCCGTTTCGGCTTGATCGTCGGTCGCGACCTGGAACGAGAAAGCTTCGTTGTGCTTGAACGTTGAGCCCCCATTCAGTCCAAGACAAGGGATGCCCATCACCGTGAACTCGACCGTCAAGACATCGCCCTGTTTGCCCGCCGGATAGTCGCCAGGCGCACGAAGAATAGCTCCCACAACGCTGTCCGGGAATGTTTCGGCGTAGAACTTCGCAGCGTCCAGCACGGTGCCGTCGTACCAGAGACAAATCGTGTTCTTGCTGATCATCTTGGTTCTCCAGAATTGGGACTGATACGTGCATTCTAGCAGCGCAGGCAACCGGACTATTTTGGCAGCCTGAATCAGGGCTGGCGGCAGGCCATTGAGAACATGCATTCAATTGTAAGAGCCCATTTCAGCGACTACACTGCAGCCCATGAAACGCTATCTGCGGTTTTGCATCATCTTCATGATCAGCTTGGCGCTTCCTATCAGCGGGATGGCGGGCGTTCAGGCACAGACAGAACCTTGCCCAATGAAGACGATGAGCATGGCGATGATGGACGACATGGAAATGGACTGCTGCAACGACATGAAAAGCCCGACAGAGCATGGCAAACCCTGCAAGCCGGGCCAGGAATGCAAGACTGGCGGCATGCTGCAAGTCTCGATCCTCAAGCCTCCTGTAACCGTATTCAGCCCCGTCGTGCTTTCCTGCTCCAGTGAATCCCTACCCGTACAGACCCCGTCCGGGGTATGGCGACCGCCTCGCGTTTGATTCCTGTCCCACATTGAGCCTCATTCCGCATTAGCGGGGTGGACTGGCTGCGCGCATGTCTTTGACGCGTGCAGTGGATGATCACAGGAATCGTAAACATGAACTCCAAGTGCTATTGCACAGGTTGGTCCCTCGTGGCCGGTCTGGCGGCAAGCGTACTGGCATTGCCGAGCTTCGCTGGCGCATTGACACTCGATGAAGCGTTGCGGCTGGCTGAAACCAATGCACCGTCGCTGACCGCACAAGACGCCAAAATTCAGGCTGCCAGCAGTGCGGCTATTCCAGCGGGTGAATTACCTGACCCCAAGTTGCTGGCAGGTGTGCAGAACTACCCCATCGGCGGCCCGGA
The DNA here is from genome assembly GCF_022014505.1 of Pseudomonas sp. PGPR40. Classification (NCBI taxonomy): domain Bacteria; kingdom Pseudomonadati; phylum Pseudomonadota; class Gammaproteobacteria; order Pseudomonadales; family Pseudomonadaceae; genus Pseudomonas; species Pseudomonas sp. PGPR40. The sequence goes on from NZ_JAKLSP010000006.1 coordinate 140,025, forward strand.
TCGCTGGAGCATTGACCAGGACTTCATGACCATGCAAATAGTCGGGGTCAGGCAAGAGATGCCCAATAGCGACAAACGCAAAGCGCGTATTGAGGTCGCCGATGCGGCCGTTGATCGAGCCGCGGCAGAGCGTCGAGTCGAACGCTTGAACGTACGCCAGTCCACGGCGTTGGCCTGGATCAGCAGCTACTCGGTCGAGCGAAAAGATGCGCTGTTCCAGGACTTCTACAAAGAAAACCGCCTACTGACCGATACTATCCGGGCCCAGATTGCCGTTGGCCGCGCTCAACCCGCCGATGCGGTGACACCCAAGCAAGAAGCGGCTCGACTGGCGGAGCAACAGGACGATCTGATTCGTCAGCGCATACAGGCCCGAGCGGCCCTAAAACGCTGGATCGGCTCCGCCGCCAACGACAAGCCTGTGGGCGGCTTGCCTCAATGGCCTGTCGATCCCTCAAGCTACGCCCATAAACTGCAACACCATCCCGAGTTGGCAGCGTTTGCGCCGATGACCCGTGAAGCGCAAGCCAAGGTTCGTGAAGCCGTGTCGGAGAAGCAGTCGGACTGGAGCTGGGAACTGGATTACCAGCGCCGTGGCCGTGAGTTTGGCGACATGGTCAGTGTGCAATTTTCCTGGGATCTACCGCTGTTTCCTGACTCTCGGCAAAATCCCAAAATCGCAGCCAAACAGGCTGAACTCAGTCAGCTTGAGGCTGAGCGCGATGCCCTGTCACGCGAGCACACTCAGCAACTGGAAAACGAACTGGCTGACTATGAGCGCCTGAATCGTGCGGTAAGCCGGAACCAGGAAAGCCTGTTGCCGCTGGCCAGGGAAAAGGTCGAACTCAGCATGGCCAGCTACCGTGCCGGCAAAGGCGATTTAAACGCCGTTGTTACTGCCCGACGTGAACTCATCGAAGCCAGACTCAAACAGATCGACGTGGAAGAACAGCGAGCACTGACCAGTGCGCGTCTGTTTTTTGCTTATGGGGAGTCCAGCCAATGAACCTTACAAAATGGAATGGGGCATGGCTGGCAGGCATCTCGCTGGCATTGGGTGTGGCCGGTGGTTACTGGTTCGCTCCCCAGCGCATGAGCGGAGTACCCAGTACCGCCCCGGAGAAGAGCCTCAATTCACCGGACGAACGCAAGGCTCTGTATTGGTACGACCCCATGTACCCGCAGCAAAAGTTCGATAAACCGGGTAAGTCCCCCTTCATGGACATGCAACTGGTCCCCCAATACGGCAGTGGCGTCGGGGAGCGTGCGACCGTCAGTATCGATCCGAGTCTGACCCAGAATCTCGGTCTGCGTTTTGCGACCGTCACTCGTAGCGTCTTTGAGTCCAGCCTCGAAGTAACCGGTGTCTTGGCGTTCAACGAACGTGATGTCGCTGTGATCCAGGCACGCACGCCGGGCTTTGTGGAGCGGGTCTATGCCCATGCACCCGGTGATGTGCTCAAAGCCAACGCGGCATTGGCGGATATCCTGGTGCCGGAGTGGGCCGCTGCCCAAACAGAGTTTCTTGCCCTCAAGCGCAATGGGGATGCCGACCTGTTGGCTGCGGCCCGCCAGCGACTGAGGCTCACAGGGATGCCGGTTGCGCTAATCACCCAGGTAGAGCGCAGTGGCAAAGTCCAACCGAACCTGACCCTCACCAGCCCCATCAGCGGCGTGCTGCAAGAGTTGAACGTACGTGCGGGTATGACCGTGGCGGCTGGCGAGACTCTGGCACGCGTCAATGGCCTGAGCAGTGTCTGGCTGGCCGTGGCCGTTCCAGAATCGGATGCTGGAGCCATCACCGTGGGCCAGGCAGTCGAGGCGCGCTTGCCAGCCTTTCCAGGGGCAACGCTCAGTGGCAATGTCAGCGCGATTTTGCCCGAGACCAATCCGGACAGCCGCACCCTTCGCGTACGTGTCGAGTTACCCAATCCGGACGGGCGCTTGAGACCAGGTTTGACGGCGCAGGTCCGCCTGAATCGTACAGCTGAGCAAAGTGTATTGTGGGTTCCGAGCGAAGCGGTGATTCGCACTGGCCGACGTGCCCTGGTGATGCTCGCCGAAGATGCGGGCCGCTACCGTCCAGTGGAGGTGCAACTCGGGCAGGAAAGCGATGGCAAGACGGCGATTTTGAAAGGTCTGGAAGAAGGCCAGAAGGTGGTTACGTCTGGCCAGTTCCTCCTCGATTCCGAGGCCAGTCTCAAGGGCATCGTTGCAAGCTCGGAGGAAGAGTCACCACCCAGTGCGGCAGTCGCCAGTTTTCATGAAGCGGATGGGCAGATCGTTGAGATCAACGACAAAGACGTCACGCTCGCCCACGGTCCCTTCAAGACGCTGGGCATGCCTGGCATGACGATGACTTTCCCTCTCGCCACTCCGGCGCTGATGCAGGGCCTCAAGGCGGGTGACAAGGTTCGGGTCGCGGTGAGCCAGACCGACGATGGCTTGCGTGTCGAGCGCCTGGATAAATCGGGGAGCCAGCCATGATTGCTGCCCTGATTCGTTGGTCGGTCGCCAACCGATTTCTGGTGCTACTGGCGACGTTGTTCGTTACGGCTTGGGGTATCTGGTCAGTGCAGAGCACGCCCATTGATGCACTGCCAGACCTTTCCGATGTGCAGGTGATTATCCGCACCCCTTATGCAGGACAAGCGCCGCAGATTGTCGAGAATCAGGTGACCTATCCGTTGGCCACCACCATGCTCTCGGTGCCGGGCGCCAAGACCGTGCGTGGTTATTCTTTCTTTGGTGACAGCTTTGTCTACGTGCTGTTTGAAGACGGTACTGACTTGTATTGGGCTCGCTCACGGGTGCTGGAGTACCTGAGCCAAGTACAGAGTCGGTTGCCGGCCAGTGCCAAGCCAGCGTTGGGACCCGATGCGACGGGGGTGGGTTGGATTTTCCAGTACGCACTGGTGGATCGCAGCGGCGGACACGATTTGGCACAGCTTCGCGCACTTCAGGACTGGTTTCTCAAGTTTGAACTCAAGACGCTGCCCAACGTTGCGGAAGTGGCCACTGTGGGTGGCATGGTCAAACAGTACCAGGTGCAGCTTGATCCGCTGAAACTGGGCAGCCTTGGTATCACTCAGGCTGAGGTGACCGACGCTATCGGCAAGGCCAATCAGGAAACCGGCGGGGCGGTGCTGGAGATGGCAGAGACCGAGTTCATCGTGCGGGCTTCCGGCTACCTGAAGACGCTCAATGACTTTCGGGCGATTCCACTCAAATTGGGTGCGGGTGGTGCTCCGGTGACCCTTGGCGATGTCGCCACGATCCAATCAGGACCGGAAATGCGGCGTGGCATCACCGAACTCGACGGCGAAGGCGAGACGGTCGGTGGCGTGGTGATTTTGCGCAGCGGCAAGAATGCTCGCGAGACCATTGCAGCGGTCAAGACCAAGCTCGACGAACTTAAAAGCAGTTTGCCGGCCGGGGTGGAAATCGTCACCACCTACGATCGCAGCAAGCTGATCGATCGCGCGGTGGAAAATCTCAGCCACAAACTAATCGAAGAGTTCATCGTCGTCGCGTTGGTCTGCGGGGTCTTTCTCTGGCACTTGCGCTCATCGCTGGTAGCAATCATCTCTCTGCCGATGGGAGTGCTTATTGCCTTCATCGTCATGCGCTACCAAGGTATCAACGCCAACATCATGTCCTTGGGCGGAATCGCCATCGCCATCGGCGCCATGGTCGATGCCGCCGTGGTGATGATCGAGAATGCCCACAAGAAGATTGAAGCATGGCACGTGGCCAATCCTGGAGAGGAACTGAAGGGTGAACATCATTGGCATGTGATGACCGAAGCCGCGGCTGAAGTGGGACCAGCACTATTCTTCTGTCTGTTGATCATCACCCTGTCGTTCATTCCGGTGTTCACCCTGGAAGCACAGGAGGGGCGACTGTTCGGCCCATTGGCGTTCACCAAAACCTACGCCATGGCCGCAGCGGCGGGATTGTCAGTGACCTTGGTGCCAGTGCTGATGGGCTACTGGATTCGGGGGCGAATTCCCAGTGAACAACAGAACCCGTTGAACCGGTGGTTGATTCGAATTTACCAACCAGCCCTGGACGCAGTCTTGCGTCGACCAAAGATCACATTGCTGGTGGCGCTGTTGTTTTTTGTCAGTGCGTTATGGCCAATGTCGCGTTTGGGTGGCGAGTTTCTCCCCCCGCTGGACGAGGGCGACCTGCTCTATATGCCTTCAGCTCTGCCAGGTTTGTCTGCGCAGAAAGCGGCGCAACTGCTGCAACAGACTGACCGCCTGATCAAGACCGTGCCAGAGGTCGAACATGTCTTCGGTAAAGCCGGTCGTGCCGAAACTGCCACCGACCCGGCACCGCTGGAGATGTTCGAAACCACGATCCAGTTCAAACCACACGAGCAATGGCGTCCAGGCATGACTCAGGAAAAGTTGGTGGAGGAACTGGATCGCGTGGTGCGCGTACCCGGTTTGACAAACATCTGGATACCGCCGATTCGCAACCGTATCGACATGCTGGCGACGGGTATAAAGAGCCCAATCGGCGTGAAGGTTGCCGGCACCAATCTGGCGGAAATCGATGCGGTCACCCAGGTGGTCGAGCGAGTAGCCAAGGACGTGCCCGGTGTCAGTTCGGCTCTGGCCGAGCGATTGACCGGAGGCCGCTATATCGACGTGGATATCGACCGCAAGTCCGCCGCTCGTTACGGGCTTAACATCGCTGATGTGCAGTCCATCGTGGCCGGTGCTATCGGCGGTGAAAACGTCGGCGAGACCATTGAAGGTCTCGCACGTTTCCCGATCAACGTACGTTACCCACGGGAGTGGCGCGACTCGCTCGGCGCCCTGGAACAATTGCCGATCTACACCCCTCTGGGGAGCCAGATCACCCTTGGCACTGTGGCGAAGATCAAGATCAGCGACGGCCCACCGATGCTCAAAAGCGAGAACGCACGGCCCTCTGGTTGGGTATACGTCGACGTGCGTGGTCGGGACATTGCCTCGGTGGTCGCCGATCTACGCCGGGTCGTAAGCGATCAGGTCAAGTTACAGCCCGGTATGAGCCTGAGCTACTCAGGGCAGTTCGAATTTCTCGAAAGAGCCAACGCTCGACTCAAGCTGGTGGTGCCGGCCACGCTGTTGATCATCTTCGTGTTGCTCTACCTGACTTTTGCCCGCTTCGATGAGGCCTTGCTGATCATGGCCACTCTGCCGTTCGCACTGACTGGGGGGGTATGGTTTCTCTATCTGTTGGGCTTCAACCTGTCGGTCGCCACCGGGGTCGGTTTCATAGCCTTGGCCGGGGTTTCCGCGGAATTTGGTGTGATCATGCTGCTCTACCTGAAAAACGCATGGGCCGAACGTGAAGACCTCGGCGACAGCACTGAGCGCGGGCTGGTGGCGGCCATTCGTGAAGGCGCTGTGCAGCGCGTTCGACCCAAGGCCATGACCGTGACCGTGATCATTGCCGGTCTGTTACCCATCCTATTGGGCAGCGGCACCGGCAGCGAAGTCATGAGCCGCATTGCCGTGCCCATGGTTGGCGGCATGATCACCGCTCCCTTGCTGTCCCTGTTTGTCATTCCGGCAGCCTATCGATTGATGCGCCGTCGGCACCTCCAATTTGTACCCATTACACCTCAAGGAAAAGTCGTATGAAACTGACCCTGATTGCAGCTGCTAGCACCGTAGTTATGCTGTCTTTTTCTGCCCCGGCAGAGGACATGCCGGGAATTACCGGACTCAGATTTCACGTGGCAGCGTCCTAAAAAGGCTGCCAAGCATGGAGAGCAATCGCCAATGTCAGGGCTAGCGCAAATCAGTCCGCCAAACGGGGCCAAGGGCATGCGCAACACCGTCTAATCTGAGTAGTACGCGAGCACAGACGTGACTCACGCCTCTTTCTACAGGGGAAACGGGATGACCGGAAAAACAGCGCGCCGATGCTCGTCATGGATCCTGTCCTCCCTGCTAGCCATTAACCTGGGAATGACGGCGGGATGTGCAGGCAACGCTGCCACGGCTCGCTATTCGGCCTCAAACATAGGCTCAAGCTGCTATGCAAAAGCGCTACCCACTGCCGGTGAGGGCGGCCTGGCTTGGGGGGATACCTTGAACATGGCTCGCGAAAAATCCCTGGCTAATTGCATACGCTATGCCGGCCGATCCGGTGGAACGCCGGATACCTGCCATGTGGTGTTGGCGGAGTGCAAAAACTAGAAAACGGCTCGTTAAATGAAACGAGCCGTTGTTGTGATGGTGCTTATCGGGGAAGTGCACGGATGTGAGACCGGATTCAAAGGTGGTCCGCATCAATCACGGCCTTGGCGAATGCCTGTGGATCTTCCTGCGGCAGATTGTGGCCGATGCCGCCGCTGATCAGCCGGAACTCATATTTACCGGTGAAGCGCTTGGCATAATCCTCGGGGGCAGGGTGCGGCGCGCCGTTGGCATCGCCTTCGAGGGTGATGGTCGGCACGCTAATGGAAGGCGCCGTAGCCAGTTTCTGCTCTAGCGCTTCATATTGGCTTTCGCCTTGAACCAGCCCCAGGCGCCAGCGGTAGTTGAATACGGTGATGTCGACATGGTCGGGGTTCTCCAGAGCCTTGGCGCTGCGGTCGAAAGTGGCGTCATCGAACGCCCATTTCGGCGACGCCAGTTGACATATCAACTTGGCGAAGTCGTGGGTGTTTTTCTCGTACCCGGAGCGACCGCGGTCGGTGGCGAAGTAAAACTGATACCACCATTGCAACTCGGCCTTGGGTGGCAGCGGATTTTTGCCGGCCGCCTGGTTACCGATCAGATAGCCGCTGACCGAGACCAATGCCTTGACCCGTTCTGGCCACAGCGCCGAGACGATGTCGGCCGAACGCGCGCCCCAGTCATAGCCGCCGAGCACCGCCCGTTTGATCTTCAACGCATCCATAAAGTCGATGACGTCACTTGCCAGCGCGGCCGGTTGACCATTGCGAACAGTTTTCCCGGACAGAAAATGCGTATCACCGTAGCCACGTGCATATGGCATCAGCACTCGATAGCCCTTTGCTGCAAGCAATGGCGCGACCTTGTCATAGCTGTGAATGTCGTACGGCCAGCCGTGCAGAAGAATGACTACGGGTCCATCGGCCGGGCCTGTTTCGGCGTACGCCACGTTCAACAGTCCGGCGCTGACATGCTTCAGCGGGCCGAACGGGGAGGGTGACGCATGAGTGGTGCTGGCGCCGATCGCTTCTGGCTGCACAGCTGCGGTCGTATGTGCGTGGGCCGCACTGAGAGCACCGAGCAGGGTGAGCGCGAGGATTGACGAGCCGACCAGACGGCGACGAGTTTTGCCGGTTTTGTTCTGCAGCGCCATCTTCATGGTGATGTCTCCGTTGCAAGCCGTTGGCCAGGGGGGCTGGGTGATCCCCTTTAAACCTGGCTTGCATTTGAACGCGGCGACGTATCTGGCTTGTGTCGGATCGGAGGCCAGATGAAAACCCGTGTATCAAGAGGCTGGCCAGACACACTGCGATACACAGCGGAGCAGCTGTGAAATGACCTCGACATTCTTTATGAAGCGGGTTATCCCCTTGTGACGGCGGTGCAAGACTCCTGCTTCGACGTTCATACAGCGTTATGCGTACATCAGGAATTTCCGCCTTCTGCCCAACGAGCTTTCCCGTCTTTTAGGGTGTTTACTTCTAGTCAGGCCCTGTATGTACAGAGAGGAGAGCACCATGAGCAACGAACAGGTGGCACCTGAGACTAAAGGCGTTGCGGTGAAGTTACTTGCAACGGTTGACCTTGGGCCTGAGATCGAGGGCATGGCAGGGCGCCAGCTTAGAATGCGTATGGTGATCATCGAGCCTGGAGGCGTCTTCGGGCCGATTCATAACCATAAAGACAGGCCAGGCACTGTCTACATACTGCAAGGAACGATCACTGACCATCGAAATGGAGTCGCTACGGACTATGGGCCGGGAGTGGGCTGGCCCGAGGACAGGAACACCACCCACTGGCTCGAGAACAGAGGAACGATGCCAGCGGTGGAGATCTCGGTCGATATTGTCAGGCAAGAGTAAGCTCAGGCCCGACATCTGACACGCGACCCAACCGAAAACGACGCTGACAGAAGGGCAGATCGACCCAGTCTTGAGCCGATCTATCAATGCCGGTTAGAAGTGCCAGTTCTCAGCAAGAACGACACGACAGAATGGGCCCGCCAGGGTTGCATTGTGATGAGCGACGATACTTTCGGCCTTCAACGCGGGGGTGTCGGTGCAGGTATGACCATCGGCGATCAGCACTGCATCGAACCCAAGATATCGTGCAGCGCGGCAGGTGCTGTCGACACAATACTGGGTCTTCATTCCGGCAATGACCACGCCTTGAGATCCACAAGCTTTTAACCGATCGGCCAGGTCGGTCATGGCGAAAGCGTTGGGTCGGCTTTTTTCGAAGACCACCTCGTCGCCTTGTAGCAGAAGTTCCTGCACCAGTTGCGTCAACGGGTTTGCAGGTTCGATAGGCGAGCCAGGCGGACCTACGTGGCGAGCAAGAAAAACCGGTGCGCCTGCTTTCCGGGCTTTGCTCAACAGGCTATTCAAAGTATTCAGCAACGCTTCGCCAGCCCATGGTTTATCCGGGCCATGAAACAATCCAACCTGCATATCGAGAATCAACAGTGCGTACATCGTGCTTTTCCTTGCGTTTGGACCAGTGACGCAAGGGCAAAAGAAAAGGCCCTATCCATCACTGGCGGGCCTTTTGAAGTTCGTGCGTTATTGGCTCACGACACCTCTCACGACCCGCCTTGGGCGGTCGTGGTAGTGGTGGTCGAGGCAATGCGTGGCTGATTCATAGCGCTGACAGTATCTGCACGGTACCTGGTTGGCAAGAGGGCGCATCCGTGCGCCAAAAAACGACCGTTTCAGCGCTTGATCAGGGAAATCTTGGTTCCTTCGATGCTGATCCCGGCCATTAACCCCTGCTGGTCGAAAATGAACGCATAAGCATCGTCCTTCACTGTCGTGCTGGACAGATTCTTCGCCACCCCTTCATCAACCATAACAACAGTGGGTCCTACGCCGATTTCCCAACCCTTGGTTTTACGTATGTAGTCCACGGCTTTGTCGGTCATCAGGAAAACCGCATAGCCATACGATTGGGCGCCTGCTTGCAGCCCCCATGACCCGGTTACGGAGTTGTAATAATTCTCTACTTTCTTGCCCTCCAACAACACGCCCTCGCCATAGCTGCCGCCAAATACAAGGCCCGCCTTGATGATTTTCGGGAAGACAAGAATCGCTTTGGCGTTGTGCGAAATGCTTTCAGCAAAAGGTGTGGACTTGTAGAGAGTTTGCAACGCTTGCCGAGAATCGACATCCAGATCCTCGGCGGTTGCCGCTCCTGCCGTGTTCAGGAAGCTCGCCGATGCCAGTGAGGCTGTCGCAAGGATGATCGATAGGAAGAACCGCATTGACTGAGTCATTTTAGTACTCCAATACGGGAGCATTGGATGTGAGTAGCCGTCAGCACCTGCCCTCGGCAGAAATCCGAGCCTGCTGACATTATCCAGCGCACCCTAAAGTGTGTGAACTACTGGCTTCGCCCTTGAATGAAGCAGGCCAGAGGCCTTTGATCATTGGCGATGTCATCACTTGCTTTGACCGCTGGGTATGGGCGGGGTTCGTCGTCCGTTTCCGGAAGAGAGCGAGCTATTCTTTTGCTTCATGAAGGCTGTCATTCAATAGCGATCGATCCTCTTCGGCGTATGCCGACTGCAGGTCCCGTTCCGGGATTTCCCAGATGATCAATTTTGGCGGTGTTTCCTTGAAGGCCGGGTTGTTGAGGTAGCTGTTTGCGGCGCCAGAGAAAGCGCCCCCATCTTTTGCGAAATTACCCACCGGAGCCCCTAGCGCCTGTTGCAGGAACCCTGCGAAGTTCGAGTTGCGCGAAAATGAGGTTCCGATCAGAGCGGTGTTGGGTAAGTCGGCATCACCAAAAAGGTCTCCCTCATTGTCAGCGCTGTCGGCCGACACGTCGGGAATTTCGCGGATGCTGGTCTGGGCGATCCATTCGGGTGTGGGTTGCCATTCAAGCGGCAGCCAGTCGATGCCCGCCAGGTGCACCAGATCGCCGGGCCGTATGGCGAGCGGGGCGTGACTTTCGTTGAACGATCGGTGTGGTGTTGCGCTGATGCCCAGGGTTTTCAGGTGCTGCGCGATAGCTTCGGCTGCAGCCTTGGCGCCGGATTCACTCCAGTGCGTATCGGTACGCAAATAGGCTTGGGGTCCTAGTGGCGCCAGTGCACCGGTCAGGTCCAGATTCGCCAGCCTGGCCACATTGAGCTTCGCCGTCCAGGACTGGATGCGTTCTTCGAAAGACGCCGGGCGATGCAGTGAGCAACGTTGTGCAGAAGCGATGCGGCTCTTGTCTGGAACGATGACCACCAGCAAGCTGATGTGTCGTTGAGAGAGCTGTTCTTTCAGATCGATCACGGCCTGCAGCTTGGCATCGGCATTACGTTGCGCTTGATGATTGACCTTTAGCTCATCGGCCAGAAACAACCAGTCAGTGCATCCTGAACGAACCCTGGGCCCCGTGTCATTGAGCAGGAGCCAACTGGCACCGCGTTCCAGCTTGGCGAACGTGGTGGGGAAGGCGGCTTTCGACAGCTCCTTGGCGATTTGATGGGTGATAGCGCCGTCAAGCATCTGCGTCGCCGATAATTTCGGGGGGAGCGGCTCTAGTTGCCCTGACCCGATCAGCCAGCCAGAGGACAGCAGCCCGACGAACAGGAATATCAGCAGCGATGCGCCTGCCAATGGACGGGTGCGTGCGACCGGATCGTCAGGTTGAGCAAGCGTAAGGGTGTGCTCTGGCGTCTTCATCAGAATTGAAAGTACAGAAAGGGTACGGTTTCGCGACTGGCGGTCAGCGCGAACGACAGCATGAAACCGACAATGGGCCAAAGGGCGGCGGGGTAGAGCGCTATGCCGACCCGGTGTTTTTCAGCGTAAGGGCGTAGCAGCGGTGCGACGATACCTAACACACCCAACAAGCCCGCGAGGCCATGTACCGGGCGTAAGGTCGCGGACAGTTCTTCACTGAGGGCGATGCCCTGCAGCCCGAACTGTCCGGCATACAGGCTCAGTGCACTGTGAAAGTCGGGGGCGCGGAACAGTGTCCATGCCAGGCAGACAAACAGCAGTGTCAGTCCATGGGAAAGCACGGGCGGTACAGGGGGCAGGGAGGAGCGGTTCCAGGCACGATCAACACACAACGCAATGCCATGGGCGCAGCCCCACAGTAGATAATTCCAATTGTCGCCACCATGCCAGAGGCCGGCGATCGCCATGATCAGGAACAGGTTGCGATAGGTTTTCCAGGGGCCATTGCGATTGCCACCCAGCGGGATATACAGATAGTCACGCAGCCAACTGGACAACGACATGTGCCAGCGGCGCCAGAAATCCTGGATGCTGTTGGCCAGATAAGGGTGGTTGAAGTTCTCCGGAAAGTGGAAGCCCAGCATCAATCCAAGACCGATGGCCATGGAGCTGTAGCCGGCGAAGTCAAAGAACAGTTGCAGGGAGTAGGCCAGGCAGCCCAGCCAGGCGTCAGAAAAACTGGGGTTCTGCACACTGAACGCCACGTCGACCACGGGCGCCAGGGTGTCGGCCACCAGGACCTTCATACACATGCCGAGCATGAACCGGCGTGCACCCAGCGAAAAATTTTGCAGGTTGAAGGAACGCCGATGCAACTCGCGCCGGACCCAGTCATAGCGAATGATAGGGCCGGCGACCGAATGGCCGAACATCGAAATATAGGTCGCGTAATGGATGAAGCTGCGCTCGACCGGCACGGTGCGACGATGCACATCCACCAGGTAGGAAATCGCCTGCAGCACGACAAACGACAATCCGGCCGGCATGATGACCCGCTGCCAGGACAGGGGCGCGGCTCCGGCCCAGACCATCGCTTCGCTCAATGTGCCGGCGACATTGTTGGCGTACTTGTACCAGCAGAGCATTGCTGTGTTGAGCACGATCAGGGCCACCAGTATTCGCACACGGCCCTTGCTCTCCTGCCGCCAGGCATCAATCAATAAGCCACCCACCCATGCCGTGATCGTCAGCATCACATGCACAGCGAGGAATCGTGGGCTCAGCCAGCCATAAAACAGCCAACTGCCGATCAGTAGCGTGACATTCCGCCAGGCGGCCGGGGACAAGGCATAGGCGCACAGGAACAGCGGCAGGAACAACGTCAAAAATTCGAGAGAGGCAAAAACCATGGGGTGACGCCATCCGATCAGTGGGCCAGGACGTCAGTCGCGAGCAACAGGTACGGGCCATTTGCGCCAGGCAACAGCACGACGCTGTAGCGCTCGCCGGCCTTGAGCTGACCGAGATCAAGCGGTGCACCTACGTTTGTTTGGGCGCACACCAACTGAACCGAAAGACTGACCGGGTTAATCGCGCGGCGTTGCACACTGGCGCTGGCCACATCCTTGAACAATTCAGCATTCAACCGCGAAGCGCGCAACCCGGCCCGGGGGCAAGCGGCATCGGCGTTGATAAACGCCAATGAGGCTCTCAAGCTATTGAAATCCTCAGGCTGCTCGCGGATGACGACAGGGCGCATGCCCTCAGCGCTGTCCGGCAATGCAATCACGGTCGCGAACTCCCCGGCCAGGACCTGGATGTCCAGCGGCTGGCTTTTGCCGCCGCGTTCCAGGGTGCCCTTGATCGGCTTGCTGGCGGGTACCGAGAGGTAGTCGGACACGGCATTGCGGCCTTCGAGCCGCAGATTTGCCCGAGAATTCTCGGCCAGTATTTGCAACGGTTGGTCGGCGGCGTTGATGAAGCGCAGAAACGCCGAGTCCTGGTCCGGCCCCGTCGGGTACAGAGCAATGTCAGCGCCCTGGGCCTGCAGGCTCAACAACAAGGACAGGGCGGCGGCCAGCTTTGCTCGAGTCATTTTCCGGCTCCTTTGCTGGCCAGGCTGGCGGCGGGCAGTTTGGCCAATGCAGTGCCGATGGCGGTGCCCCAGGATTGATAACCGGCAACGGTGAAGTGCTGCCCATCGGTGGTCACCCATTGCCCGGGTTTGGAGAACGCCAGCGAATCAATATAGGTGCAAGGCGCAACGTTGGCGGCCAGAAACTGGGACATCAAATGGGTGCGCAGATCATTTTTCTGGTACATGCCGCCCGCTTTGCCCCAGGCTGGACCTACCCAGGCACAACGCGTGCCGGTGGCAGCGATAGCCTTGGCCAGGCCGGTGATGCTTTGCCAGGCCCAGGTTTTCGGAAACACCGGTTTGTCATAGGACGCCATGGTGTCACCGATGACCAATACCACGAGGTCAGGTTTGTCGGCCGCGATCAGGTCCTGGATCGGTGTGGTACTCGCCTCGCGGCCCTTGATCACTATTTTGTCATTGCCTTTGCGCTCGGCACCGCAGTCGACCTTCTTGCTGATCAGCCAGTCGGACGCGCTGGCACCACAGGCGCCAATGGAATGAACGAGCGCGCCTTGACGAGTCAGGTTGTCGTGCAAGGGCTCCAGCAAATGATCCGCAAGGCTCATATGACTCTCCCCAAGAACAAGCAGAGTGAGGCCGGCGAGGGCAGAAGTGGGCATCGAAAGCTCCAGAATGATCAGTTGGAATAAGGTGAGGTGTAGGGGCTGACCGGCAAGCTCATGGGGCCGCTGATATCCTCGAAAAGGTAGCGCAACGACAAGGCACCGCTGACTTGCTGGTAGTCGCGGGCGTTGTCCAGGCCCAGGTTGGCGCCCAAGAGGAAGTTCGAAGCGACCTTGTATTCAGCCGCCGCGGCAACGCTGTAGCCGATCCCGGTTTTGTTTTGCCCTTCGTAGCGCAGGCCCGAGGCCGCTTGCATGGCTTTGTCGTTGGGGAAATAGCCGGCGCTGTCCTGCTCGAAATGCTGCACGCCGACCGAGCCCTTGACTTGATACGTCAAGCGCCCGCTGCGTTGTGCCCAGGTCACCGGAATGCCCAGGGCGAAGAACGTCTGCGGGCTGAAATAGCCGCCATGGCCGTAGGTGAAAAAGTCCTGATTGTTGGCGTAGCTCATGCCGGTCATGCTCAGGCCGACGGTCAATTTGCTATCCGTTTCATTTTGCAGGTACCAGTAGACGCCACTGCCCAGTTCACTGCGGTTGTTGGACTGGACATGGTTGCCCAGCAGTTGGTGCCAGGAGGCGTAGCCATAGGCGCCAACTTCGTTGTCGTCATAGCTCAACTGAGCACGCCCGCCGTTGGCGCTCACGCCGCCCCAGGACTGGCCGCTGCGTTTGTCCGTGGTGCCGGCAAACGAGGTCACGCTGTCGGTTACCGGGCGCCGGGAAACGCTCACCCCGTAACGGACATTGGAGGCGTCGCTTACCGGGCGATCAATGCTGATGCCGCCAGTGGCGGTGGTGTATTTGAAGCCGAGCGGGGTGGTGCCGAGATCGGCTTTGAGCCCATCCGCGGGCCGTTGAATGGCGACAGAAAGGCCGACACCCTCGGCTTTTTGTGATCCGACGCCGTCGCTCCGCGCACCGCTACCGAAACGCTGAAGTGCCTCGCCGCTGGCACTGCCGGCGTTCAGCGAGACCGGCGTCACGCGCAGGGCAACGCGGCTTTCATCCAGCGGAATATTGATTTCCAGCGGTGTTTCAATATCGGTCAGTTTGCTCAACCCCGACTCACTGTCGTTGCTGCGAATGCTCACGCCCTGGGTGACGTAGGCACTGCGCTCCTGAAGGATTTTATTCAGCGCCAGTTGCGCGGGGCTGATGTCCTCGCTCACCCGTGCTGCGCGCGGCAGCTGCGACTCGAATGCATTGCTCGCCTGCTGCGGCCTTGGCGGGGCGTCGATGCCAAAAGGGGTCTGAGACCTCACGCTGCCCGGCATCTCCTGGACCGGTGGCGGGATCGCTGCCAGCAAGGTGTCGCGACTGACCTCGCTACGTGGACCCGACACCCCGGCAAAAGGGTTGGGCGCCACCGTCGAACCGGCCAGTTGGCCGCCCTGGGTTCTGCGTTTCTCGCTCTGTTCAATGGCCACCGCTTTGCGCAGCAGATCGGTCGCCGTGCCGGTCTTGCCCATATTCTGATAGAGGCGGGCGGCCTCTGTCAGCGTTTGAGGGTTACCGGATTCAGTCTTGAGCAACTGTTGCAGTGCCTGTTCGGCAAAGGCAGTGTCATGTGCCAACACCGCCGCATCGGCGGCACCCAACAGCAATTGCGGGTCGTTTGGCTGACGTTGTAACAGCGGTTTGTAGAGTTCGAGGGCTTTTGCCGTGTCGCCGTTGGCCGAGTACATCCGCGCCAGCGCCGCGACGGCAGCGCTGTCACCGGGACGTTGCGCCAGTGCGGGCGCTAGCGTGTCATAAGCGCTGGCCAGATTGCCTCGTTCACGCAGTTGGTCAGCCTGGCGGATGCGATAGAGATAGAGCAGGTCGTCGAAACGCTTGCGGGCCGGCGCGTTCAACGGCTTGTTCTGAAGGTCGCGCAGAATCTCGTTGACCTGTGCGTCTTCTCCGGTTTTAAGCAGGACAGCGGCGTATTGCAGGATGAAGTCTGCCGAGGGCGCCGTGGTGTTTTGCAACTGGCCGCGCATGAGGGCCAGTGCACGGGTCGGCTCGTCGATGTCGACATAGGCCGAGGCCAGGCTTGCCGTGCGATCTGGACTGTTGTTGGCCATCGGCTGAATACGATCGAGCAAGGTCAGGGCTTCCTGGCGCTGTCCGCGCTTGCCCAACTCGATCGCCTGACTGAGTTGCAGGTTGAGGCTGACATCCGCGGCCAGCGCGTCCATGTCCGGGGTGCGCTGGTCAGGGCGCAAGCGTCCCAACGTTGTCTGAGCGGCTTTCCACTCACCCATCTGGACCGACAGCAAGGCGCTGACGTAAAGCGCATCGGCATTGTCGGGGTGGGCCTGGAGCATGGCGTTGATCAGGTCCCGAGCCTTTTGCGGTTCGCCCATCGCCAGGTTCAGGCGGGCCAGGGCGAAACGTGTCCAGATGTTGTCCGGTTCGTAGCGCAGCGCGTCTTGCAAGGCGTTGCGTGCAGCGGGCAGGTCGTTGCGTTGTTCGGCGAGGGCGGCCAGTTGCGTCGCGCGCAAGGCTTGCAGGCGTGCGGACTGGCCGATCTTTGCCTGTCCGGTGGCGGGCAGGCTGTTGATCAGTTGCAGGGCTTCATCGTTCTTGCCGCTCTTGAGCAGCACATTGACCAGCCCTTCCTGTGCTTGAGGGTCGTCGCGGCGCTGGTTCAAAATCTGCCGATAGTTGCGCTGAGCGTCGTCGAACTGGCCCGCGCTGGCCTGGATATCCGCCAGGGCGAGGCGAGCGTCGGCCCCGTTTGGATTCAGCCGCAGCGCCTGGTTTACCAAGGCTTGTGCCTGGGCTGTCTGGCCTTTGGCCTGGGCGTCGCGGGCCTGCTGCAACGCCGACCAGTAGCGCACTTCGTTCAACGCAACTTGCCAGTGGCTGCCGCCGGGTTGTCGCGTGGCCTGACTCAAGAGCTTTTCCGCTTCGGCCAGTCGGTGTTGCTGCTGGCGAACAACCCCAAGGCCGCCCAGCGCATCAGCATCATCGGGCCGGGTTTTCAAGCGAGCTTGAAAAGCCTGTTCGGCGGTGGCCTGATCGCCTTCTTTGAGCGCCTTCAGACCGCGCGCGACTTCGGCGGGCGGTTGCCATTCATTGCTGGCCGTTGTTGCCACCTGTTGCTTGCCCTTGTTCATCTGCGCGCGGATTTCCACGTCATCCGGATGCGTCTTGAGGTACGACTCGAACAACGGCATTTGTGCAGGATTGGGCGGACCGATCCAGGTCAGCGCCAGGCGCCAGCTTTCGTCGGCATCACCGGCAATGTCGGCACGCTGGGTCAGCGCGGCCAGGGCGCGGATGCCCTCGGCACGGCTGTCTTCACGGCGGACCAGATGCTTGGCGTAAAACAGCGCGACGATCGAGTCGTCGGGCATTTCCCGCTGCAAGCGCTGAAACCCGCTGCGCGCTTCGGGCCAGTCAGCCTGATTGAAGGCCAGGTTGTTGTAATACTCTCGGCCGATCACGCCTTGAGGGGGATTACCCCCAAATAACCCACGAAACACGGCGGTTGCCTTGTCGCGCTCGCCGGCATCGACGAGGCGGCGGGCTTCTTCCAGGCGTTGCTGGTTTAGCGGTTGTGCCAGGGCGATGTCCTGTGCCAGTTGCAATGCCTGGCGGGGCACTGGCTGGAGTGCCTGCAGGCGGGCGAGGTATTGCTGCGCTTGCTGGGGCTTTTCCTGCTGCACACCGATCAGGCCCAGGCCATACAGCGCATCGATCTGGGTGGGGTCCAGCTGCAGGACTTTGAGCCAGACTTCCGCCGCGCGTTGAGGGTTTTTGTGCAACTGCCAGTACTGTCCCTGCCCGATGAGTAATGTCTGAGGCGTCGGGCTTTGCGCGTGGACAGCCGAGGCTGTCAACGCGCTCATCACGGCGATGGTTAGCGTGCGGTGATGCGCGTGCATGCGGTCTCCCAGGAGAGTTTCAGTGTTCCGTCTTCCCGGAATCGATAGTGTTTATCTGCCCAGCCGAACGCGAACAGGCTGAGCATGAAGTTGTAGTAGCGAGGCGGGCCCGCACTGGCATCGGGTCTGGCCAGGGCTTCGCGCAAGTCTTGTTCGGCGCGCTGGCGCAGTACGAGGGCGACGTCGGATTGGCCCTTGGCATGAAAGTAAGGAATCAGTGCCGCGCTGAATCCGAAAGGGCTCTGACCCTGAACGCTGCCTTGCAGGACCTGAACGGTTTCCGGCGGCCGACCGGTCGCGGCAGTGAGGCGGGCCATGCCATCGAGCTGTTTCAACAGGGGCGCCGCCAGCGGTTCCCTGACGTCGCTCATCCCCAGCCAGAGGTAGACGCGAATGGCATCGTAACTCCCCGTCTCACCTTTGATCGGGTCGCTGACGAAGTCGCCGGATTGGGCTGAGGTGCCCTGATAACCGACCCAGTCAGCCACGAAGCCGTGGGGGCTTGATTGGCTGATCATCGTCGCCGTGTTGTGGGCAATGGCTGGCCAGGGGCCGGAAGGTGCTTCCTTGGCCAACCGCCGCAACACGGGAAGTGGCAGGTAACTGGGGTTCAGCCGCCAGAGCGGACCGGGCTGGATGAAACCCTCTGGCCCGGGCAGTAGCATCGGGCCCAGCCCGGGCAGATCAACAATCAACTGCGCTTCGATGGTTGCCATGAGTTGCAGAGCGTCCTGACGATAGTCCGGCCGATGCCACAGGCGTGCGGCTTCGAGCAGGGCGTAGGCGAACCACAGGTCGGCGTCGGAGGCGGAGTGGCTGTCTTGCAAGCGCCATTGACCATCCGCGCCTTGCCCCCATAACCAGCCCGGCAGGCGTGTGCCAATGGCGGACCCGGCGAGGTTTGCGGCAGTCCAGCGCCACAATTGGTCGAAGCGTTGCGGGTCATTGCCGATAAGGGCGAAGAGCATGGCGTAGGACTGACCTTCCGACGTGCTGTGATTGTTCTCCAGGCTGGATTCCAGCACCCGGCCATCGGCCTGGACGAAGCGCGACGCATAGGTGTGCCACAGCGGCCATGTCGGCTCCTCGCAAGGTTGGCGGGCCGCCATCGCAGGCGTCACCAGCGCCAATGCCAGTACAACGCTCAACCCGCGCAGGCACTGACGAAGTGACCAGTCCATGATCGACGGCGGCATGCGTGGCTTACTGACCAAGACGACGTTTGGCCCGCATGCGCAAGGACAGGTAGGCCAACGAGGTCAGCAACAGGACCCCAATCAGCGTGACCAGTGCGAGTGCCAATCCGTGTTGCGAGAGGTACCACTGTACAAAGCGCAACGGGCCCAAACGTCCGACGTAGTAATCCTGTTCGGCGACCAGCGACTCAACGTGCTTGCCCTTGATCGCCACCAGGCTGCCTTGCAGTGAGTGGGCGTTTGCGTCGCTGCTGAGCAAGGCATCAGTCACCTCGGCGAGACCACTGGGCCGCGCGCTGGCGATGAACACCACGCTGCGTCCGCTCTTGAGCGGTGATTCGAATCCGGTCAGATAAGCACTGCCGTCCTCAGCGGAGAACCTGAGGCTGTTACGCGCCTTGCGCAGATTGCTTTGCGTATCCGGGCTGACCCAGTTGCGTACGCGCAAAGGCAGGTCGGACAGCTCGACGTATTGCTCATCGCCTTCAGTCCTGGCCGGCAGCAGGCTCTGCCATTGCTTAAGCAGCGGTTGGTTATTGCCTGAGGCGAGAACCAGCAAATCCCGATCACGTTGCTCGGCCAACTGGTCGGCGTGGACCACTCTCAGGCCGGTGGCCGGGTAGCCGGTGGAATCGCCAAAGCGACCGAGCAGGGTCAGGTAGGCGCTGAGGTCGGCCGGGCCCGGGTCATTGGGCAGGATCACTGAGGTTTCAGAAAGATCGGCCATACGCGTGAACGGAAAACCACTGTCCTTGAACACACCAAGATTGGGCATGGCCATGAAGTGGTCGTAGTGGCTGACGTCCAGCGTTGAGTCCGGGTCAATCGCACCGCGCATGTTGTCGATGATGATGTCGCGGCAGTCGCCCTGCTTGATGTAGTCATACATAAAGCGAAATTGCAGACGCGATTGCAGGGCTACCGAGTTGAGCGGCAACAGCATGCGCGATGTGCGGGCCAGGCTGTCGTCGGTTTTGAGCATCGCCAGCAGGCTGTCGCTGTTGCCGAGCTTCTCGATGGAGGGCAACTCGATCGATTTGATGAACGTGTCGTTGAAGCTGACCAGCAACGAGGAGTTGGTAGCAACCGGTTGGGGCGTATAGCGGTACTTCAAATCCAGTTGCGCGCCGGGCTCACGCCAGTTGAACAGGTCCGGTGGCAAACGCAGGGCCACCGTCATTTGCCCAGGGTTGTAACCCGACACGTTGAGCTCCGCCGCTTTGGCCAGTTCACCCAGGCGTACCGGGCGGTCAGAGGGCAACCAGTTGGGCGCATCATAGGGCTGGCGTGGCTTGATCGCGTCGATGCGATCAATCGCCACACTTTGCCCCGAAAAGGCCGAGCCGCCGAGTGCCAGCGCAGTGGCGGCGATTTTCAGATCGGCGCCATCACGCCCGGAAACGATCAACAGCTTGCCTTGAGGATCATTCGGGTTACTCACCATCGTCAATCGCGGGCCGGTGACCTCTTTGATCTTGAGGCCACTCAACGTCGCTGCTTCGCTGCTGCTGACAAACACCACGGCGTTGCCAGTGGTCGGCAGCTGGGTGAGATTGACCGGAAAAGTCGCGCCACGGTAGCTGGCCAGGGCGCCGAACCAGGAAGACAGAATACCGGCGGCCTCCAGCTCGGAGGTGTCAGGGCGTGAGATGAACACGAAGGGCAGCTTCAAGGGCAAGGCGTCGCGTGGATCGAACAAGGGCAGCGGCAACGCGGAAAGATCGTTGGGCTGTGGCACCGAGGACACCTGGAGGCTCAACTGGCTGGCGTTATCGATCCTGGCCCACAGACTGGAGTGCAACGGGTCTTCGCATTGCATCGTGTAGTGACCGATGAACTGCAGGCTGAGCCGGTTGAACTCGGTAATCATCTGCGGCGGGATCTGCACGGTCCGGGTCTGCAACCCGCCGGCGTCTTCCTTGGGCAGGGGCAGGCTGGCGGCCACTTGATCGTTAACCAATACGTTGATTTGCGAAAGGTCGGCCAGCAGTGCCGGTGAGTAGCTGTATTTCAGCGTGACCTGCGCCGCCATCACGATTTCATCGGCACGCACATCGAAGTTCACACTGTCCGTTGCCTCCACACCTTTGAGGCTCATCGAATAGTTCTTTCCCAGTTCCTTGAGCGTGCGCGTGTAGCTGTTGGGCGGCGCATCGGTCAGCGGCGGCGGTGTGATCGTCGCCGTTGTGGCACTGGGTTGGGCGGCAACACTCAGGGCTACAGCACTCCCGCCCAATAGTGTGCAGGCGATAAACAGGAGTGAGCGGCGAGGCGTCGAGGTCTGGCGAGAGGAACAGTTCAAGATCGGTGCATTTCCGCGATAGGGTCGATAGATGATGGCGTGTTCGAACGTTTGCGCAGCAGCGCCTGACCATCTTTAAGGGTGGCCATGAACAGGCGGAGAATGGCGCGCAGGCCGATGCGGCTGACGTCCCTCAGGGCCGACATAGGGGCGTCGGGGCGACCGTTACCCCATGTGCTGGCCCACGTATCGGCGCGTGAAAACGTGAGTCGCACCAGTTCACTCTGCAGACGCAGGGGCATGGCATCGAATTGCACGCCGGCCACATTGCCGTGGCTGAATATCGCCGTTACAGGAAAGAGGCTGGAGGGCGGCGTGCGCAGAATGCTGAGTTGCAGCGTCTCCTGGGGGCAGAGTCGAATATCGCCTGGCAGGTTGAGACCTACGCCATTCTGCGAGAAATTCTGGGTGGTGCAATCGAACCACGTGCCATCTTGACGGTAGGCACGCACGGGCAGATCGGCGGGGACCCTGGGTTCGACGCGTACCTGCGAAGACTCAGTGGCAACCGCGACCGCGGTGCTGACGATGATGATGTTGTAGAGGGTCCAGGCCAGGTTGATCAACAAGGTAGCGCCCTCGGCCGAATCACTCCCGATCAGTTTCACCAAACCGGTCACCAGGCCGAGCATGTTCAAGGTCAGCAACACGATGTAGGGGCGCGCGAGCTTCCAGTCGAAGTAATCGTTCTTGATGGTGCCGCCCTTATCGGTCACGTTGAACGTTCCCAGTGACGGTTTGATCAGGGCGAGCAGCACGGGTCGCATGATGTACCAGGCCAAAACCGACTCATAGACTTCGTTCCAGAACGAATGACGAAATCGCCCCTGGATGCTGGAGTTGGTCAGGCTGGAATGGAAAATATGGGGCAGCACATAGACCATCACCATCAATGCCGAGGCGTGGAATATCTGCGCGTCGAAAATCAGGTAGGCCAAGGGGGCGGTCAAGAACACCAGGCGAGGCAGGCTGTAGAAAAAATGCATCATGGCGTTGAGGTAACAGATGCGCTGGCCCAGATTCAGGCCTTTGCCAAGCAGCGGGTTGTCGGTGCGAAAAATCTGCGCCATGCCCCGCGCCCAACGTACGCGCTGACGGATGTGGCGAGAAAGGTTTTCCGTGGCGAGGCCGGCTGCTTGGGGAATGGCAAGGTAGGCAGTATTGAAGCCCCGGCGATTGAGCTTGAGCGCGGTGTGCGCATCCTCTGTCACGGTTTCGGTGGCGATGCCGCCGACTTCCAGCAGATGAGTACGGCGCATGACGGCGCAGGAGCCGCAGAAGAATGTTGCGTTCCAAAGGTCGTTGCCGTCCTGCACCAGGCCGTAGAACAACTCACCTTCGTTGGGGACCGAGCGAAACGTATCGAGGTTTTTTTCGAATGGGTCGGGTGAGTAGAAAAAATGCGGGGTTTGCAGCAACGCCAGGTTTGGATCCTTGAAAAACCAGCCCATGGTGACTTGCAAAAAGGAGCGGGTGGGGACGTGGTCTGCGTCAAATACGGCAATGAACTCGCCATCGGTCACTTTCAGCGCCTCATTGAGGTTGCCGGCCTTGGCATGCTGATTGTTGTCGCGGGTGATGTAGTTGACACCAATCTGTTCGCAGAAAATCCGGAACTCTTCCCGACGTCCGTCATCGAGTACATGCACACGCAACTTGGCTTCGGGCCAGTCGATGGCTTGGGAGGCGAGCACCACCAGTTTCACGATGCTCAATGCTTCGTTGTAAGTGGGTATGAAGATGTCGACCGTTGGCCAGTGATCGGGCGCCTGCTGCAAAATCTGTGGCTTGCGGTGCAGCGGCCAGGCCGTCTGGACATAGCCGAATACCAGGACGAGCAAGGCATACAGCTCGGCCAGGACCAACCCGTAGCCAAATACGGCATCCTGCCACCTGTCGAAATCCAGCGTGTCGGTCAGGCGCCAGTACATATAACGTAACGATGCGATCAACGAGAGGGTGATCAGGGTCAGGATCGCCAGTCGCCCGGCTTGTTTGCGGATGATCAGGCTGACGGTGAAACACGCGGCGGCAAACGCTGCCTGGGAATACAGATCAAGCGGTGCGGTAAGGATGCCCAGCGCGAACAATGCTGCAATCAGCCCGGCGGTGATTTTCAGGGCTTGGCGATAGCGCTCGGGCCATCGGTTGAAGCGAGCCTGGAACGTATCCAGTAGCACTTGCAACCGCCAGGTCTTTGGCGAGGGGGCATTGAGCTGGGCTGTCATGGCGCGACGTGCTCGTCGGTAGCGTCCGGGAGAAGCAAGGCGTGAACCGCACTCGCAAGCGAACGGATGTCCTGACAGCCAATGGAATCCGGTGCGTGCTGCAGAGGATCCCGGCTGTAGGCCAGCGATTCGTTGAGTTGGTGATCGAGTCGTATCGTCCTGATCAGATCACTGCCGAGCCGGCGTTGGAACAACAAACCCATGTCTCGGCAGAACGAACGCGAACCATCCTGTTTGTTAAGCACATACCTGTGACGTTGTGCATGTCTTCGAGTGGTATCCAGCCACTGCGCCATGGTGTCCAGCGCCAGATAGGAGGCGGCGTCGGCAACGGTGATGACCAGCGCCAGATCAGCGGCATCCAATGCCTGTTGCGAATAGACGTTTGCGCCTGAAGGGGTGTCCAGGATCACCGTATCGTTTTCACCGAGATTCATCGACACCAGGCGCTGGTTCAGCCAGTCGGTATCGTCAAGCAACTGCTGCTTGAGCGATCGGCGATCATTGACGCTGCCCGTGCCAAAGGGCAGGAGCTCGCTGTCGCCATAGCCAGGCTGACAATGGGCGTTCCAGTCGGCATCGGCGTGTTTCAGCTGGATCAATCCAGGCCCCTGTTTAAGGGCGCCCAAGTGACTGGACAGGGCGTTCTGAGGGTCCAGATCAATCGCGATGGTTCGCCCGCCAAGGCGCCCGAGAGCCTTGGCCAGCCCGGCCGCGACAGTGCTTTTACCCACACCGCCGTTGGCCGAAACGATAGCGATGACCTTTGCCTTGGTTTGCTTGCGAGGCGTTGGCAGACCGTCTCGACGAATCTGGTTCAGTTCACGTAACAGTTCGCTCAAACGATACTGGTCACCCGTTACAGAGGCCGCCGTTGACTCGCTCGGCAAGGGAGCTGTTTTCGGTGAAGGCAGCGAGATGACAACGTTTTTTGCACGCTTCACGGGCGGGCCGATCAGTAATAAGGGAGGCGCGAACTCGTCAAGTAGAGGCACGACGGTAGTTGCTTGAGGCAGCGCCTCGCTTGAATCCTGCTCAGCGACCGATGTAACAGTCGGGGTCAGGTTATCTTTGAAGTCTTTATAGCTGGGTTGTATTTCCTGGTAACTACCTGCGGCTTCGCCAAAACTTGCAAAAAGCCTGGTGATGTCATCTACATAGTTCATGCGTTATACCGGGAATTAAATAACTCAGGCATATAGAGTTCATTAACCTGACAAGGTCGGTGCTTTGTTGGATGATGGCAATGTGGCGCCATCATCTGGCGTCTGTGTCTGAGTGTCAATGATTGTTATAAAAAGTCAGTGACGGTTATTGACGGCCCTTGTTTGAGATGTTTGATGCACATTGGTCAACCGGATTTAACGCCCTAAGCCTCGGGCTAGAGGCTGCGCTGGCGGCCGTGGCTTGAGTGATCGAGAGTTTTTCCATGTCGGCGAATTGGCGAGTGCATCATGTTAAAAGAGTTCTCCTGATGGCATCATTGAAGTGTTTGATAACAGTCGGAAAGTGTAGTGCAGTTTAAATGGCGGGCGTGTATCTACTTATTAGGCGGGCTGTCAATGAAGTCGGGGTTATTGCTGGTTCAAGCAGGGAAGGGTCGACACTGTGTTGGTGGTTTCTAATTGTGGATCGACTTATAAGTTTTTAACCAGGCTATGGATGAAGAACTGTTGCGAGAGCCTGTTCGCGATGCTTTCTGCCGACATCAACCTATTTAGGCTTATAGTTATTGTCTCTATCTGGATGGCGCTGTCAGTGCGGGTGCGTGCCATACAGAGAGTCGCGCGCGGCGTCTGATCCTCTACCGGAATAATCAAACAGGCTCCCGGATCCCGTTCAGGACAACTCGGCGAATTGGGCGTTCTGCTCTTTCGATATGCAGTCAGTGAAGGCACAATGCGCATCCTTTTTTTGGCTAGCCTTGCCGGAGGCCTGAAATGATCAAAACGCCGTACTACCTCATCGACAAACAAAAGCTGCTGGCGAACATGCAGAAGATCGCTTATGTGCGCGAACAGTCCGGGGCAAAGGCCCTGCTGGCACTCAAGTGCTTCGCCACCTGGTCGGTGTTCGACCTGATGCAGCAATACATGGACGGCACCACGTCGTCTTCGCTCTATGAGCTCAAGCTCGGTCGACAGAAGTTCGCTGGCGAGACCCACGCCTACAGCGTGGCCTGGGCCGACGACGAGATCGAGGAGATGCTCGACAACTGCGACAAGATCATCTTCAACTCCATCGGTCAATTGCAGCGCTACACTGAAGCTTCAGCAGGCAAGGTGCGCGGTCTGCGGGTCAATCCGCAGGTGAGCAGCTCGGATTACCTGCTAGCCGACCCGGCGCGGCCGTTCAGCCGTCTGGGCGAGTGGGATCCGGTGAAGATCGAGCAGGTCATCGAGCAGATCTCGGGCTTCATGTTCCACAACAACTGCGAGAACGCCGACTTCGGCCTGTTCGACCAGATGCTGTGTACCATCGAAGAGCGCTTCGGCCATCTGCTGCACAAGGTCGAGTGGGTCAGCCTGGGCGGCGGCATTCACTTCACCGGCGAAGGCTACGCGATCGACGCGTTCTGCGCGCGGCTCAAGGCCTTTTCGCAAAAATACGGCGTGCAGGTCTACCTGGAGCCGGGCGAAGCCGCCATCACTCAGAGCGCGTCGCTGGAAGTCACCGTGCTCGACACCCTCTACAACGGCAAGCACCTGGCCGTCGTGGACAGCTCCATCGAGGCGCACATGCTTGATCTGCTGATCTATCGCCTGAATGCCAAGCTGGCACCAAGCGATGGCGAACACACCTACATGGTGTGCGGCAAATCCTGCCTGGCCGGCGATATTTTCGGTGAGTATCAATTTGATCGTCCCTTGGCCATCGGCGATCGGCTGTCGTTCATCGATGCAGCGGGTTACACCATGGTCAAGAAGAACTGGTTCAACGGCCTGAAAATGCCGTCCATCGTAGTGAAACAACTCGACGGTAGTGTCGAGGTGGTTCGAGAGTTTGGTTACAACGACTACATGTCCAGCCTTTCGTAAGCTGGCAGAGAAGGAGAGAGAGAAAAATTGAAGAAGAACGTACTTATCATTGGTGCAGGAGGTGTCGCCAAGGTGGTGGCCCACAAGTGCGCGCAGCACAACGATGAACTCGGTCGTATTGCTATCGCGTCGCGCAACATCTCCAAATGCCAGGCCATCATCGACAGCGTCAAGGCCAAGGGCAGCCTCAAGCAGCCCGCCGACATCAAGGCCTTTTCGCTGAATGCTCTGGACGTCGAGGCGACCAAGGCGCTGATCCGTGAAACCGGATCGCAGATCGTCATCAACGTCGGTTCCGCCTTCCTCAACATGTCGGTACTGCGTGCCTGTATCGATACCGGTGTGGCCTACCTGGACACCGCCATTCACGAAGAACCGGGCAAAGTCTGCGAGACGCCGCCCTGGTACGGCAACTACGAGTGGAAGCACCTCGAGGAGTGCAAAGAGAAGAACATCACCGCCATCCTCGGTGTGGGCTTCGACCCGGGTGTGGTCAACGCCTATGCAGCGCTGGCGCAGCAACAGTATTTCGACCGTATTGATTCGATCGACATTCTCGACGTCAATGCCGGTTCCCACGGCAAGTATTTCGCCACCAATTTCGACCCGGAAATCAACTTCCGCGAATTCACCGGACAAGTGTGGAGCTGGCAGAACAGTCAGTGGACCAGCAACACGATGTTCGAAGTCAAACGCACCGACGACCTGCCGGTCGTAGGGGCGCAGAACCTGTACCTGACCGGCCACGATGAAGTGCACTCCCTGTCGAAGAACCTCGGCGTGCCCAACGTGCGTTTCTGGATGAGCTTTGGCGAGCACTACATCAATGTGTTCACCGTACTCAAGAACCTCGGCCTGCTCTCCGAGCAACCGGTCAAAACCGCTGAAGGCCTGGAAGTCGTGCCGCTGAAAGTGGTCAAGGCCGTGCTCCCTGATCCGAGCTCGCTGGCGCCCGGCTACACCGGCAAGACCTGCATCGGCGACCTGGTAAAAGGCACCAAGGATGGCCAGCCGCGCGAAGTGTTCATCTACAACGTGGCCGACCACGAGGAAGCCTACGCAGAAACCGACAGCCAGGGCATTTCCTATACCGCTGGCGTACCACCGGTAGCGGCAGCCCTGCTGGTCGCACGCGGTGAGTGGGATGTGCAGCGCATGGCCAACGTCGAGGAGCTGCCGGCCGAGCCGTTCCTCAAGGCGCTGGATGTGATGGGCCTGCCGACCCGCATCAAGGACGAGAATGGAGACCGTCCCTGGAGCTGAAACGCCTGAGGCGCGCCAAATACAGGTGAAACTTGTATCGCGCTCCAAACGCAAAAACGCCGCTCATTGAGCGGCGTTTTGGTTTGTGCCGATGAGCAGGCGGTGAGGCAGTAACCTCATGGCCTGACGTTAAATCAGAATACTGGCCCTATGTGTGCGAAGGATTATCAGGCCCGCCAAATCCAATGATTGCTTTGGTTTCCAGGTACTCTTCAAAACCGTAGACACCGTACTCACGACCATTACCAGAGCGCTTGTAGCCACCGAACGGAGCCATTGGATTCCAGGCGGGGTAATTCAAATGCACTTGTCCCGCGCGAATACGAGAGGCCACTGCACGTGCAAGATCAAGGTTCTGAGCCTGAACATGGGCGCCCAGCCCGTAGACCGTATCATTGGCGATAGCAACCGCCTCATCGATCGTTTCATACGGGATGATGCACAGCACCGGACCAAAGATTTCTTCTTGAGCGATGCGCATGGCCGAATCCACCTCAGAGAAAACAGTGGGTCGGGTGTAGAAACCTTTTTCATGACCCGCTACACGTCCTGGTCCGCCACAAACGAGTTTTGCGCCTTCGTTCAGGCCGGCTTCGATCATTGCTTGCACGCGATTGAACTGGGCCTCGTTGGCAATGGGGCCGAGTACCGTATCCTCCGATTGCGGATCACCCACGATGATCGCATTGGCGGTTGCGGCCGCCAGCGATTCGACCTCCGCCAGCCGATCTTTTGGAACGATCATTCTTGTCGGGGCGCTGCACGATTGACCGACGTTGCGAAACGCAGACATCACGCCCAGCGGGACGGCTTTGGCGAAGTCGGCGTCGGGAAGCATTAGATTCGGCGACTTGCCTCCGAGCTCTTGCGTGACGCGTTTCACCGTAGGGGCGGCCGCCTGTGCGACCAGCGCACCCGCGCGGTTTGAACCGGTAATTGAAATCATATCGATATCAGGGTGCGCCGCCATGGCTGCGCCGACCTCGGAGCCACTTCCGTTCACCAGATTGAAGACGCCCGGTGGGAGGCCTGCGTCATGCACCAGTTGGGCGAAAAGAAGGGCGCTCAGAGGTGACAGTTCGCTGGGTTTCAAGACCACTGTGCATCCGGCCGCAATAGCCGGGGCGACTTTCGCAGTGAGTTGATAAAGCGGCCAGTTCCACGGAGTGATGAGACCGCAGACGCCTATGGGTTCGCGTTCAATCGCCGTGTCGCCTTTAACGGTTTGGAAGCGATAGGTGGACAGGAGATCACGTGCGACCCGAACGTGTTCGGCCGCCAGAGGTACTTGCATTGCCCGTGCGGAACCGATGGCTGCGCCCATTTCCAGAGAGATCGCCTGGGCGAGCACTTCTTTTCGTTCAAGGATGAGGTCATGGATCTTTCCAAGGAAAAGTGCGCGCGATGCTGCCGAGGTGGCAGACCAGCCAGCAAAGGCTGCACGAGCCGCAGCGACTGCCCGATCAACATCCTCGGCGGACCCTTGCGCGACGTGTGCAACAACCTCTTCAGTGGCCGGATTGACCACCGGCAAACTGGCCGGGACTGCCGGGGAAGACCAACAGCCATTGATATAAAACGCGTGAGACGTTTGCGGATCAACGCTGTAGCTATTCGAAGATTGTGTTGTCATCCAACGAGCTCCTTAGAGCGGTAATAGGCACTGCGAGCAGCAGAGGGTAGTCATCAATAAGCTAACAAAGCGGCCCAGACACAATGTGCCGTTCTTTAAGTTCGCAAGGGATAATCTGCTGTATCTGCCAGGCTAAACGGGCGCACTCTCAGGGGGATGCGCCCGTTCTCGTTGCGCAGGTAGATTCTGCCGCATGTGGGGTTTCGGGAGTTCGTCGGCGCGCTATAACGGCCCACAAAGCTCAGAAAAAGGAGGCCAGCGCCCGAGTCTGGAGCATCCCGCACAGTCTGCTGAGCAAGCCCTGCAAAACGGTGGTTTGTGCCAAGCAACCTATACTTTTAACGATTTATGCAGGGTCTCTTGGTGTTGTAATAATTTCGTGATGCAGCGTTGCCCCGATGCTTCTCGAACGGAGTAACTGCTTGCCCCGTCATGACCTCAACCATCATTCAGGACTGCACTCATGAGCTTTCTCCGACCCAAGTTTATTACCTTTGACTGCTACGGCACGTTGACCAACTTCCAAATGGGAAACATGACGCGCGAGCTGTTCGCCGATCGTGTCCCTGCCGGGCAAATGGATCAGTTCGTCAAGGACTTCTCCGCCTATCGTCTGGATCAGGTGATGGGTGACTGGCGGCCGTATGATGAGATTATCAAGACCTCTCTGGCGCGGGTCTGCAAACGTTGGGGCATCGAGTACAAAGGCGAAGGCCAACTCTATTACGACGCCGTACCGACGTGGGGCCCACATGCCGACGTGCCGGCTGGCCTGGCGAAAATCGCCGACAAGATTCCGCTGGTGATTTTCTCCAACGCGATGGACGAGCAGATCATGTCCAACGTCGACAAGCTCGGCGCGCCTTTCCATAAAGTCTTCACCGCCCAACAGGCCCAGGCCTACAAGCCGCGCCTGGCCGCCTTCGAGTTCATGCTCGACAACCTGGGCTGCGGGCCGGAGGACGTTCTGCATGTGTCCTCGAGCTTCCGTTATGACCTGATGTCGGCCCACGACATGAAGATCAAGAACAAAGCCTTCGTTGCCCGTGGTCACGAACAGCCGGCGAATGCGGTTTATGGCTACCACCAGATCCCGGACATCGGCGGGTTGGCCGGATTGGTCGGTCTCTGAGTCTCACGGCACTCTTCAAGGCAAAAGGGGTTAGACATGGGCAGTGAGTCCTATTGGCTCGATACCGCACCGGTGTTCACCGGTGCCCAGTTCGGCGGGTTGCCCGGGCAGGTTGATGTGGCCATCGTTGGTGGTGGTCTCACCGGCCTGGCGGCGGCCCGGGCCCTGGCCTTGAAGGGGGCCAGTGTGGTGGTGCTGGAAGGGGGCCGGGTAATTGGCGAGGCGTCAGGGCGCAATGGCGGTCAGTGCAACACCGGCGTTGCCCAGGACTACGCGGCGCTCAGCGCCAGCCTCGGTGCTGATAAAGCGCGAGCCTATTATCTGGCCTATGAAAGCGCCGTGCAGAGCGTCGTCTCACTGGTGGAACAGGAGCAGATTGCCTGCGATCTCAAGCGCAATGGCAAGCTCAAGCTGGCCGCCAAACCGATGCATTACGAAAGCCTGGCGCGCACCTGCGAATTGATTCGGCGCGAGGTCGATGCCGAGGTCGAGTTGCTGTCTGCGCAAGAGGCGCGTGCTGAAGTCAACTCGGCCGAATTCCATGGAGGTTTGCTGCAGCGCAACGGCGTGCAGATGCACGTCGGGCGCTTCGGTGTCGGTCTGGCCGAAGCGGCAGCACGTCACGGCGCGTTGATCTTCCAAGGCGTATCGGTGACGGATTGGAAAGCTTGTGCCGGCGGCTATCAGGTCAACACCACCAAGGGCTCGCTGCATGCCAAACAGGTCCTGCTGGCCACCGGCACCTGTCAGCAGGGCGGATTGGGCTGGTATCGGCGGCGGATCGTGCCGGTGGGCAGTTTCGTGATCGCCACCGAGGTGCTACCGCAGGCCCTGATCGACAGCTTGTTACCGGCACGGCGTTCCTATGTCACCAGCCGCATGATCGGTAACTACTTCCGCCTGACGCCGGACAACCGCTTGCTGTTTGGCGGTCGTGCGCGGTTTGCCATGTCTGACAGCGTTTCCGACGCCAAGAGCGGCAAAGTGTTGCAAGCGGCAATGGTGCGGATGTTCCCGCAGTTGGCTGGCGTGAAGATCGACTATTGCTGGGGTGGGTTGGTGGACATGACCTCTGACCGGTTACCCCGGGCCGGCCAGCATGGAGGCGTTTATTACTCCATGGGTTACAGCGGTCATGGGGTGCAGATGTCGGTGCACATGGGACAGGTCATGGCCGAGGTCATGGCCGGCAAGGTCGAGGCCAATCCCTGGCGCGAACTCGAGTGGCCGGCCATTCCCGGGCATTTCGGCAAGCCCTGGTTCCTGCCCTTGGTAGGTGCGTATTACCGCCTGCAGGACTACCTGCACTGAGTTCATGTGGTTGCTTCTCATTTTTACGTTTCAATCACGCTGCGCTTAATCGCCAGCACTTGAGCCTTATCATTTGCGAAAGGTAGGACTGACATGACTGACGATAAAAAGAATATCGACTCCCAGTTGATTACAGGTGAAGAAAGTCTGCGTGTTTTTGAAGGGCTCAATCGCGGCATGTCACGCCGCAATGCATTGCAAATGCTGGGGTTGGCAGGGGTGGCCGCAGTGGGAGCTGGCAGTTTGTTCGGCGCCGCCGGCAAGCTGTTTGCCGAGGAAGCCGCAAGCCCTGGCAAAGGCAAACCCGGAGGTCGTATCCGCGTCGCAGGCTCGTCCAGTTCCACCGCCGACACCCTGGACCCGGCCAAAGGATCATCGTCCACCGACTACGTGCGCCATTACATGTTCTACAACGGCCTGACCCGTTTCGACAGCCATATGGTGCCGCAACTGGAGTTGGCCGAGCGTATCGACACCACTGACGCCACGCTCTGGGTGATCACCCTGCGCAAGGAAGTGGTCTTCCACAATGGCAAGCCTCTGACCGCGGCCGACGTGGTGTTTTCTCTGTTGCGGCACAAGGATCCCATCACCGGTTCCAAGGTCCTGCCGCTGGCGTCGCAGTTCGCCGAAGTCAAGGCCAACGGCACCCATGAAGTGCAGATACAGTTGAGCGGCCCGAATGCTGAACTACCATCGGTTCTTGCCATCTCTCACATGTTGATCGTTCCCGAGGGGACGAGCGATTTCAGCCAGGGCATCGGAACCGGCCCGTTCAAGGCCAAGGAGTTCAAGCCCGGGGTGCGTTCGATTGGTGTGCGCAATACCAATTACTGGAAACCCGGCTTGCCGTATCTGGACGAGATCGAATTTATCGCCATTGCCGATGAGCCGTCACGGATCAACGCTCTGTTGTCAGGCGACGTACACATCGTCAACGAGGTGAACCCGCGCTCAACGGTCCGCATCAAGGCCAGCACCAAGCATCAGGTCGTGGACTCGCCGTCGGGTAACTACACCGACCTGATCATCCGTCAGGACCAACTGCCGGGCAAAAGCCCGGAATTCACCGAGGCCATGAAATTGCTGCTGGATCGGGAGCAGATCAAGTCGGCGATATTCCGGGGCTACGCCCGGGTCGGCAACGATCACCCGATCGCACCCGGTGCGCGCTTCTTCAACGCCGACCTGCCACAACGTGCCTATGACCCGGAAAAAGCCAGGTTTCTGCTCAAAAAGGCCGGAATGGAAAGCATCACCATGCCGCTGATGTGTTCGCCGGCCGCGACCGGTTCGGTGGACATTGCTGTGCTGCTGCAGCAGTCAGCCAAACAGGCCGGGCTCAAGCTCGACGTCAACCGCCTGCCGAGCGATGGCTACTGGTCCAACCATTGGGCGAAGCACCCGCTGAGTTTCGGCAACATCAACCCGCGGCCGAATGCCGACATGCTGTTCTCGCAGTTCTTCCAGTCGACAGCACCCTGGAATGAGTCCGGCTGGAAAAACGAACAGTTCGACCAGCTGCTGGTACAAGCCCGCGGTGAAACCGACGAGGCCAAGCGCGGCAAGATGTACGCCGACATGCAAGCCCTGGTGCATGAGCACAGCGGTATCGGTGTGCCGGTGTTCATCAGCAACATCGATGGTGCCGATCAGCGGGTCAAAGGCTACGGCACCAACCCTCTGGGCGGTTTCATGGGTTACATGTTTGCCGAGCAGATCTGGCTGGACGCTTGATGAAAGGCGGGTTTTTGCTGCAGCTACATTGCATGAGGATTGGGTGATGAATAGCAACACACTGTGGTTGATCGGTCGGCGCGTGGGCTCGGCGATCGTGACCTTGTTGATTGTGTCCATGGTGGTTTTCGCCATCACGGCGGTGCTGCCGGGGGACGCGGCGCAACAGTCTCTGGGGCAGTTCGCCACGCCGGAACAAGTGGCGGCCTTGCGCCTGAAAATGGGGCTGGATCAGCCCGGTGTGTTGCGTTACCTGCACTGGTTGATGAGCCTGCTTAGCGGTGACATGGGGTTGTCAGTGTCCAACGCCATGCCGGTCAGTGACTTGATGGCCGGGCGTTTACCCAACACCCTGATGCTGGCGGCCGCCACGGCGTTGGTGTCAGTGCCGGTGGCGTTGATTCTGGGCATCGGTTCAGCCATGGGCCGGGGCGGGCGCATCGACAGCTTCCTCAGCTTTTTCACCTTGACCATGGTGGCGGTGCCGGAGTTTCTGGTCGCGACCCTGGCGGTACTGATTTTCGCGGTGAACCTGGGCTGGTTGTCGGCGCTGTCCTACGCCAGTGACATCACTTCACCCTGGCAATTCATGCGTACTTACGCGTTGCCGGTGATGACGTTGTGCTGCGTTATTGTCGCGCAAATGGCGCGCATGACGAGGGCGGCGGTGATCGATCAGCTCGACAGCCCTTATGTGGAAATGGCCCGGCTCAAAGGTGTCAGCAAGATTCGGATCGTCCTGCGCCATGCCTTGCCCAATGCCATCGGCCCGATCGCCAATGCCATCGCCCTGAGCCTGTCCTACCTGTTGGGCGGCGTGGTGATTGTTGAAACGATCTTCAACTATCCCGGTATCGCCAGCCTGATGGTCGATGCCGTGACCAATCGCGACATGGCCTTGGTTCAAGCCTGCACCATGTTGTTTTGTACAGCGTATTTGACGTTGGTGCTGATTGCCGACCTGTGCGCGATTCTTTCCAATCCGAGGCTGAGAAACCAATGAACAATCTCATTGTGAAATCGCCGGCTACTACCAAATTGGCGTTGGGCAAGGTTTCCCACGGATCGTCCTGGCTCGGCCTGATCGGCGCTGCGATGTGTGTGATCTGGTTGCTGGTAGCCATCTTCGGCCCATGGCTGGCACCGCATCCGGTGGGGCAAGTGGTCTCGGATAATGTCTTCGACAACCTGAGCGCTGCTTACCCGTTCGGCACCGATTACCTGGGCCGCGACATGCTCAGCCGGATCCTCGTCGGCGCACGCTTCACCGTCGGCCTGGCATTGGTGGCCGCGGTGTTGGCCAGCAGTCTGGGGACCGGTTGTGCATTGTTGTCGGTGGTGTCACCGAAGTGGCTGGATGAACTGATCAGTCGACTGATGGACGCTTTCATTTCGATCCCCAGCAAGATGCTGGCACTGATCATGGTCTCGGCCTTCGGCTCCTCGGTCACCTTGCTGATTTGCACGGCGGTATTGAGCTTCACTCCGGGCGCATTCCGCATCGCCCGCAGCATGGCGGTGAATATCGAAGCGCTGGAATACGTGCAAGTGGCCCGTACTCGCGGCGAGCGTCGACTGTACATTGCCTGCGTGGAAATCCTGCCGAACATGCTCAACCCGGTGCTGACGGACCTGGGCTTGCGCTTCGGTTTCATCGTGCTCCTGCTCAGTGGCATGAGCTTCCTGGGCCTGGGTGTGCAGCCGCCGGATGCCGACCTCGGCTCGCTGGTGCGCGAGAATATCGGCGGCCTTAATCAGGGCGCGCCGGCCATCGTGATTCCGGCCCTGGCCATCGGCACCCTGACCATCGGTGTGAATCTGTTTATCGACCGGCTGTCGTCGCGACGTAGTCGACGTTCGGGAGGCCATTGAAATGAGCGAATTAATTCGAGTCCAGGACCTGCGAGTGGTCGCCTGTGGCGAGCTCGGTGAGGTGGAAATCGTCAAGGGCGTGAGCTTCGCCCTGGAAAAAGGTGAAGTGCTGGCGTTGATCGGTGAGTCTGGCTCCGGCAAGACCACCATCGCCCTGGCGTTGCTCGGTTATGCCCGCCGTGGGTGTCGGCTGGCGGGTGGCGTGGTGCAAATCGGCGAACACGACATGCTGGCGTTGAGCGAAAGCGAGCTGCAAGGCCTGCGCGGCAATCGTGTGTCGTACATCGCGCAAAGCGCTGCGGCGGCGTTTAACCCGGCGAAAAAACTCATCGACCAAGTGGTGGAGGGCGCGTTGATTCATGGTCTGGGCAGCCGGGCTGTGCTTGAGGCCAAGGCCATCGAGTTGTTCCGCGACCTGGCCTTGCCAGACCCTGATCGCATCGGCCAACGCTATCCCCATCAAGTCTCCGGCGGGCAACTGCAACGGGTGATGGCGGCCATGGCGCTGATCAGCGATCCGCTGCTGGTGGTGCTCGACGAACCGACGACGGCACTCGATGTGACGACCCAGATCGATGTGCTGCGTGCCTTCAAGCGAGTGGTGCGCGAACGCGGCGCGACGGCAGTCTACGTTTCCCATGACCTGGCCGTGGTCGCGCAAATGGCTGACCAGATCGTGGTGCTCAATGGCGGCGAGATCTTCGAGCAGAGCGCCACGGCACCCTTGCTCAAAGGTCCGGCCCACGAATACACCCGCAGTTTGTTGGCAGCGGCGCGGCCGGACACGACGATTCGTCCACCTTGCGGCATCGCCGAAGAGACGCCATTGCTGACCATTCAGGGCCTGACCGCCGGTTACGGCAATAAGAACGCGCAAGGCATGCCGGCCATTCGTGTGCTGGAAGAGATCGACCTGACGGTTCGCAGAGGGCAGGCCATCGGGGTGATCGGTGAGTCGGGTTCTGGCAAGTCGACCCTGGCGCGGGTCGTGGCCGGATTATTGGAGCCGGCCCTTGGCGGACTGACCTTCGATGGCCAGCCCTTGGGTGGCAGCCTGTCGTCGCGCACCGACGAGCAGTTCCGACGCATTCAAATGGTCTTCCAGAACGCCGACACCGCACTCAATCCGATGCACAGCGTCAGCACGATTCTGAGTCGTCCGCTGAAGATGTATTTTGGTCTCAAGGGCTCAGCACTGCGTCAGCGTATCGACGAGTTGCTGGATCTCGTTCGTTTGCCACGCGCGATGGCTGAGCGTCGTCCGAACGAACTGTCTGGCGGGCAAAAACAACGGGTCAATCTGGCCCGGGCCCTGGCCGCCAAGCCGGATCTGATTCTGTGCGACGAGGTAACGTCGGCACTGGATACCGTGGTGGGTGCAGCGATCCTCGAACTGTTGCGCGACCTGCGTCAGCAACTGGGCGTGTCCTATCTGTTCATCAGCCATGACATCTCTACCGTGCGAGCGCTGTGCGACGACATCGTGGTGATGTACAGCGGCCACAAGATCCAGGCTGGCAGTCGCCAGTCGTATGCCCAAGCGCCGTTCCATCCCTACACCGACCTGTTGATCCATTCGGTGCCGGAGTTGCGCCAGGGCTGGCTGGAAAGCTGCGGAACAACGACCTGCGGCACGCTGCCGCCCATGGGTGCAAAAGCCAATGTGCCTGGGCTGTGCACGTTCCTCAATCGTTGCCCGGTGCGGGTTGACGGCCTGTGCAATTGCGTTCCGCCGGAACGTCACTTGATTGTTGGCGGCAGTGAAGTCCTTTGCCATCACGACAGTGCCGAGCTGCTGAAAACCCAGCAGGATTCCAACAGCATGACCGTGGGAGCTTATGCATGAACGGGCGTTTCGTCAGGCTGGCCGAAGAGGGCCGGTGCATCGTCAAACTGAAGGTAGACGGCATGCCCATCGAGGCGTTGCAGGGCGATACGCTGATGGTCGCGTTGCTGACTCAGGGTTCGGCGTTGCGCCAATCGGAGTTCGATTCGGGCCGCCGCGCCGGTTTCTGCCTGATGGGCGCTTGCCAGGACTGTTGGGTCTGGACCCGCAGCGGCGAGCGTCTACGTGCCTGTTCCAATGAGGTCCGTGAAGGATTGGATATTGTCACTACACAACCGGAGGCGATATGGCCACTGCGCGGCTGAGCACTCATCGAGTCGTTATCGTCGGCGCCGGACCGGCCGGCACACGCTGTGCCGAAACCCTGGTCGCTGCTGGATTCAAGCCCATCCTGATCGACGAGAATCGCCGGGATGGCGGGCAGATCTACCGTCGCCAACCCGAAGGGTTTACCCGCAATTACGCCACGCTGTATGGCACCGAAGCCGCCAAGGCCAATGACCTGCACCAGAGCTTCGACCGCTTGCGCGGGCAGATCGATTATCGTCCGGACACACTGGTGTGGAACCTGACGCCGGGCCAACTGTGCTGCGTCAGCCAGGGCAAGCACTCGACGGTGGATTACGACGCGCTGATCCTGTGCACCGGCGCCACCGACCGCTTGATGCCGATCGAAGGCTGGCAGTTGGCGGGCACCTATAGCCTCGGCGGGGCGCAGATTGCGCTCAAGTCCCAAGCGGTTTCCATCGGTCACCGCGTGGTGTTCATGGGCAGCGGGCCGTTGCTGTATCTGGTCGCCAGTCAGTATGTGAAAGCCGGGGCCAACGTCGCGGCGGTGCTCGACACCTCGCCGTTGAGCAAGCGGATCGGTGCATTGCCGAAGCTGATGGCGCGCCCCGGATTGCTGCTCACCGGGATGAAACTGTTGGCGCAGTTGTATCGCGCGAAGATCCCGGTGCATCTGGGCATTTCGCCGCTTCAAGTGCTGGGCGATGCGGCCAATGGTGTCAGTGGCGTCCGCGTGCGCACGGCTCGCGGTGAGACCTTGACGGTGGACTGCGATGCCGTGGCCCTGGGTTATCACTTGCGTCCGGAAACTCAATTGGCTGACCTGGCCGGTTGCCGTATGCGCTTCGATGAAGCATCGAGCCAATGGTGGCTGGCCACGGATGAAGACGGCCGGACCTCGGTCAGCGGCGTGTATGCCGCTGGCGACGGTTCGAAGATTCGCGGCGCCGATGCCGCCGAACACGCCGGGCGACTGGTGGCCATGGCGCTGCTGGAGGATCTGCAGCAACCGGTGAACGCCGGATTGCGCGACGCACAACGGCACGCGCTGGCGGTCATGGATCAGTTTCGTCTCGGCCTGGCCCAGGCGTTTCCGTGGCCTTCTGCCCAGGCCAAAGCGCTGCCGGACGAAGCGATCGTCTGCCGTTGCGAAATGATCACGGCCGGCGAGTTGCGCCGTACTGTCAGTGAGAAGGGTGCCTGTGAAGTTAACCGGGCCAAGGCTTTCAGCCGGGTTGGCATGGGCCGCTGTCAGGGGCGTTATTGCTCCCAGGCCGGCGCTGAAGTGATCGCCGCTGCGGCGGGTGTTGCAGTGCAACAGGTCGGTCGGCAGCGCGGTCAGGCGCCGGTCAAACCCCTTTCGATGCTCACCGAGGAGGTGTCGCCATGACAGTACAGAAAGCTGATGTCGTGATTGTCGGCGGCGGACTGATGGGCTCGGCGGCGGCGTTTTTCCTGCGTCAGCGCGGGCAGTCGGTAATTTTGCTGGAGCGCGACCAGATCGGTCAGTACGCCAGCGGCGTGAATTTCGGCAATGTTCGGCGTCAGGGACGTTACCTCGGACAGCTTGAGTTGGCCAATCGGTCCTGGGCGCTGTGGAAGCGTCTGCCGGAGCTGATCGACGACGACCTCGAATTCATCGCCAGCGGGCATATGCGGGTGTGTTACCGGGAAGATGAGATCGCCGAGCTGCAAGCCTATGCCGACGCGCCCGAAGCCGAGCAGTTGGACCTGAAAATCTTTCGTGGCGCCGAGCTGCACACGCGATTTCCGTTCCTCGGCCCGGATGTGAAGGGCGGCTCCTACGCTCCACACGATGGTCACGCCAACCCGCGTCTGGCGGCCCCGGCGTTTGCCCGGGCGGCACGACGTCTCGGTGCGCGGATCGAAGAACGGACTGAAGTGGCCGAGGTGCAGAAGGTCGGCGGCGAGTTCAGCATCAGCACCACCGACGGCCGCCAGTTCAGTGCCGAGCGCCTGCTGATTACGGCCGGCGCCTGGGGCCAGAAACTCTCGGCGCAGTTCGGTGAGCCGGTGCCGCTGGACACCCACGGTCCGCAAATGGCAGTGACCGAACCGGTGCCTTACGCCTTGCCGACGGTGATCGGCGTTTACACCAGGATTCCCGAGGAAATGATTTATTTCCGCCAGATCCCCCGCGGCAACATCGTCATTGGTGGCGGCTACCGCAGCAAGCCCGACATGCTCACTCGTCGGGCTCAGGTCGAGCCGCGCAGCATTCTCAATCAGTTTGAGCAAATGCGTCGTTTGCTGCCGGGTGTCGGCAACCTGAACATCATTCGGGTCTGGAGTGGTATCGAAGGTTACCTGCCTGATTCCCTGCCCATAATGGGGCCGAGCGGCACCGTTGATGGTTTGTTCTATGCGTTCGGTTTCAGCGGTCATGGCTTCCAGCTTGGGCCGGGGGTCGGCGATGTGATGGCGGAACTGATCAGCACCGGCAGCACCAGCACTTCGATTTCGCCGTTCTCCATCAACCGGTTCGCTTCTTCAGTCGAGCAACGGAGCAAGGTCTCATGAAACCCCGCGTACTGGACATTCTCAAACGGTTGTTGGCTTTCGACACCGTCTCTTCGGAGTCGAACATGGCCTTGATCGAGTACGTGCGCGATCTGCTGCTGAGCAAGGGCATCGAGTCCTTGATCGTCAAGGATGAAAGCGGCAAAAAAGCCAATCTGTTTGCCAGCACCGGTCCACGGGAAGTGCCGGGAATTTTGCTGTCTGGGCACACCGATGTCGTGCCGGCAGCGGGGCAGGCCTGGACCTTCCCGGCGTTTCAGGCGACGGTGCAGGACGGGCGGATTTATGGCCGAGGCAGTTGTGATATGAAGGGCTTTATCGCGCTGGCCATCGACGCCATGCTCGATGCTGCCGACCATTCATTGAACCGGCCATTGCAACTGGCGCTGTCCCATGATGAAGAGATCGGCTGCGTCGGTGTGCGGCGTTTGCTCGACGTGCTGCACCTGGCGCCGGTGCGGCCGTTTTTGTGCGTGATCGGTGAGCCGACCAACATGCGGTTCGTGCTCGGGCACAAGGGCAAGGGTTCTTATCGCACTTACTGTCGCGGCCTGGAAGCGCATTCCTCGCTGGCGCCGCGTTCGGTCAATGCGATTCACGTGGCC
Source organism: Pseudomonas sp. PGPR40 (assembly GCF_022014505.1). Taxonomy (NCBI): domain Bacteria; kingdom Pseudomonadati; phylum Pseudomonadota; class Gammaproteobacteria; order Pseudomonadales; family Pseudomonadaceae; genus Pseudomonas; species Pseudomonas sp. PGPR40. The sequence goes on from NZ_JAKLSP010000006.1 coordinate 180,516, forward strand.
TGCGATTTCATCGCGGCACTGCGTCAGAGCCAGCAGCAACTGCAAGAGCAGGGTGCCCAGGATGCCGACTATGACGTGCCTTACAGCACCGTGCATGTCGGGCAGATTGTCGGCGGCAAGGCGCTGAATATCGTGCCGAACCTGTGCACCCTGGATTTCGAAGTGCGTAACTTGCCGGCGGACGACCTGGATCAGTTTCTGGAGCAGATGCGCGAGCGTGCCGAAGTGATCGTGCGCGAAGCGAAAAAGCTGTCCAGTGTGGCGGATATCGAAATTGAAACCCTGAACGTCTATCCCGGCCTCGATACCCACCCGAGTGTCGAGGCGGTGCGCTTTCTGAAAAACTTCGCCGCGCCGGATACCGGCACCGCCAAGGTCTCTTTCGGCACCGAGGGTGGGTTGTTCAAGCAGCGGCTGGATGTGCCGGTGGTGGTCTGTGGCCCGGGTTCGATAGAGCAGGCGCACAAGCCTGACGAGTTCATCGAGATCGGTCAGATGGAGGCCGGCGAGCACTTCCTGCAAGGGTTGTTGGGCTCGATGCGGTTTTAGGGTTCCGTTTGGTTCCCGATTTTGGTCGGTGTACATATCCGTTGCTGCGGTCATGGCGGCTGGCGGTTTCGCCCTTACGGCGAGTCACTTGGAAAAGCCCCAAGTAACCAAGGGCTCTTTGCCCCTTTCGTTCGGTGCCTCGCTAAGGCTCGGCATGCCCTCGCTCCGGTCCTGCTCCGTGGGCCCGCCGCGATCGGCCATCCTTGGCCGTGCGCGGCTAACCCGGCATCCATGCCGGGTTGCCCACTGCGCAGAACCTCCACTCGGCCTCTCGATGGGGGCGGTGCATCAAGAGCTGCAGGCGAGCTAACGCTCGGCCTGTTGAGTGATCGGGCGCACGCCGCTGCATTGTAGGAGCGAGGCTTGCCCGCGAAGCTGTTGATCTTGCCGTTGCCGTTGCCGTTGCCGTTGCCGTTGCCGTTGCCGTTGCTTTGGCTTTTGATCTTGATCTGGCGCCCCTTTCCCAGAGGCCGAACGCAGGTATTGCGCAGGGGGCACCGCGGCAGGGATGCCGCGGTAGTCGCCCCCGGCCAGGGATGGCCGATGGCGACGGGCCCCCGGAGCAATGCCGGAGAGAGGGCATGCCGAGCCTAAGCGAGGCACCGAATGGCGGGGCAAGAGCCCTTGGTTACTTGGGGCTTTTCCAAGTGACTCGCTGTAAAAGCGAAACCGCCAGCGGCCGTGAGCGCAGAAATGGATATGTACACCATCAAACATCCCGGTCGGCTATCAGGCCGCCTTCGCGGGCAAGCCTCGCTCCTACAAGGGGCAATAACCGCCAGCAGCCGTTACCGCAGAAACGGATATGTACACAATCAAAAATCCCCGGTCGGCTATCAGGCCGCCTTCGCGGGCAAGCCTCGCTCCTACAAGGGGCAATAACCACCAGCCGTTACCGCAGAAACGGATATGTACTCCCGACCACCTGGCCCCGACAGTGAATCCCACGACAATATCCATCCCTCCACCCACAGTAGAGCCTGCCGTCGAATGCCGATTTTCAGCATTCGACGACTGCCAGGGCGGCGCTTTCAGCATCCTCGTCCGGGACGACTCAATAGACTGAAGGCTGTCTCGGAACAGGACTCGACATCATGCTCAAGCATCGCCTGAAAGACCCCAGCCTGCTGGTAGAACTCGCTTACATCGACGGTCAGTGGATCAGCGCCGACAACGCCGACACCCTGGACGTTATCGACCCGGCCAGCGGCCAGTCGCTCGCCCGCGTACCCGCAATGCAAGGCAGCGAAACCCGACGCGCCATCGAAGCCGCTGACCGCGCGTGGCCGGCATGGCGCGCACGCCCGGCGGCAGAACGGGCGGCGCTGCTGGAGCGCTGGTATCAGGCCATGATCGACAACCTCGACGATCTGGCGCTGATCATGACCTGCGAACAGGGCAAACCGTTGAATGAAGCCAAGGGCGAAATTCGCTACGGGGCCGGCTTCGTCAAATGGTTCGCCGAAGAAGCCCGACGGGTCTACGGCGAAACCATCCCGGCCCCCAGCGGTGATCGCCGCTTGCTGACCCTCAAGCAACCGGTGGGTGTCTGCGCCGCAATCACCCCATGGAACTTCCCCAATGCGATGATCACCCGCAAGTGCGCACCGGCCCTGGCCGCCGGGTGCACAATCATTGTCAAACCCTCGGACCTGACCCCGCTATCGGCCCTGGCGCTGGCAGTACTCGCCGAACGCGTCGGCATTCCGGCCGGGGTGTTCAACGTCGTGATCGGCACGCCCGCCGGCATCGGCGAAGAACTGACCGGCAACCCGACAGTGCGCAAGATCTCCTTCACCGGTTCCACCGCCGTAGGTCGACTGCTGATGCGCCAGAGCGCTGAACACATCAAGCGCTTGAGCCTGGAACTGGGCGGTAACGCGCCGTTCATCGTGTTCGACGACGCTGATCTGGAGCAGGCAGTGGCGGGCATCATGCTCAGCAAGTTCCGCAACGCTGGCCAGACCTGCGTCTGCGCCAACCGGATTCTGGTGCAGGACGGGATCTACGAGCGCTTCGCCCAGCGCCTGGTAGATGAGGTGGGCAAGCTCAAGGTCGGCAATGGCCTGGACGCCGACGTGACCATCGGCCCACTGATCAATGCGGCGGCGGTGAGCAAGGTCGCTCGACATATCGACGAGGCTTTGAGTCAGGGCGCCCGTCTGCTCTGTGGCGGAATCCCCGAGGGCGACAGCCAGTTCGTCCAGCCAACAGTGCTCGGTGAGGCCCATGCCGGGATGTTGCTGGCCAACGAAGAAACCTTCGGACCGGTCGCACCGCTGATGCGCTTTACCACTGAGGAAGAGGCGCTGGCCCTGGCCAATGCCACGCCTTATGGCTTGGGCGCCTATTTCTTCACCCAGGACTTGCGCCGTTCATGGCGGTTCGGCGAGGCACTGGAGTTCGGCATGGTCGGTCTCAACACCGGGCTCATTTCCATGGAAGTCGCGCCATTCGGCGGTATCAAGCAATCGGGTCTGGGCCGTGAAGGCAGCAAATATGGCCTGGATGAATACCTTGAAGTCAAAGCCTTCCACATCGGCGGGCTGTGATCCGGTCACCGTTTGAACAGACATTGAGGAGCCACGATTGATGAGCAAACCATTCAGAATCGCCGCCATTGCCGGCGATGGCATCGGCAAGGAAGTCTTGCCGGAAGGGCTGCGGGTACTGGAGCAGGCCGCGAAAAAATGGCAACTGGATTTGAGCATCGAAGTGCTCGACTGGGCTCACTGCGATTACTACCTGGAACACGGGCAGATGATGCCCGCTGACTGGTTCGAACAACTCAAGGGCTTCGATGCGATTTACTTTGGCGCCGTGGGCTGGCCGGACAAGGTGCCGGACCATATTTCCCTGTGGGGTTCGTTGCTCAAGTTTCGCCGTGACTTCGACCAATACGTGAACATCCGTCCGGTGCGGCTGTTTCCCGGTGTTCCGTGTCCACTGGCCGGACGTGAAGCCGGGGACATCGATTTCGTGGTGATCCGCGAAAACACCGAAGGCGAGTATTCGTCGGTTGGCGGCAAGATGTTCGAAGGCACCGAGCATGAGTTCGTGCTGCAAGAGTCGGTGTTCACCCGGCGTGGCGTGGACCGGATTCTCAAGTTCGCCTTTGACCTGGCCCAGACCCGGCCGCGCAAACGCCTGACGGCGGCGACCAAATCCAACGGCATTTCCATCAGCATGCCGTACTGGGACGAGCGCACCGCATTGATGGCTGCGAAGTACCCGGACGTCACCTGGGACAAGCAACACATCGACATCCTGTGCGCGCGATTTGTGCTGCAACCGGACCGCTTCGATGTGGTAGTGGCGTCGAATCTGTTCGGCGACATTCTGTCCGACCTGGGACCGGCCTGCGCCGGTACCATCGGTATCGCACCCTCGGCGAACCTTGATCCAGAGCGGCGATTTCCGTCGCTGTTCGAACCGGTGCATGGCTCAGCGCCGGATATCTATGGGCAGAACATCGCCAACCCGATTGCGATGATCTGGTCCGGTGCCTTGATGCTCGACTTCCTCGGCAATGGTGATGAACGTTATCGCGCGGCCCATGACGGTATTCTCAAGGCCATCGAGCAGGTCATCTCCGAGGGACCGATCACCCCTGATCTGGGCGGGCAGGGATCGACCCAGGATGTCGGTAGGGCAATCGCCGCAGCGCTTTGATCTGAGGCATCAGCGCCTATTCATTCTTATGTGTCACCCTTTTAGCCCGTTCACACTGCGGGCTTTTTTTTTGCTTTATTGCGGGCCTCGGACATTTCGCCCCTGATTAAGTAAGCATTCGGGAGCGTCCGCTTTGGCCGAAAGCAGAGGTTGGTTACTTCGCCTACGCTAGAAAGGAACAAGGATGAAGGCGTAGCCTCGTCCAGCGCACTGACACACCTCGCCACGCAAAGGAAGCGATGAATAGTCTTGTGATGCTCCAGCCGCTGTTCGACATGCTGAAGTGGCTACTGCCATTGTTTGTCTTGGTCATCCTCGTCAAGACGCCCTGGTTCAAGGGCTGGTTCGGAGAGCTGCTGGTGCGAACATTCGCCCACTATGGGTTGGATAGCCAGATCTATCGCCGGTTGCATAACGTCACCCTGGATACGCCCGATGGCACCACCCAAATCGATCATGTGTTCCTGTCGCCTTTTGGCATTTTCGTCCTGGAGACCAAAAACATGGGCGGCTGGATCTTTGGAGGTGAGCGCCAGGCCCAGTGGACACAGCAGATTTTTCGGCATCGCTTCAGGTTCCAGAATCCGCTGCGGCAGAATTACAAGCACTTGAAGGCGCTGGAAGCGCTGCTCTGTGTTCCGCCCGAACACATCCATTCTGTAATCGCCTTCGTCGGCGGCAGCAGCTTCAAGACCGTCATGCCGGACAATGTCACCCAAGGTGTCAGTTGCATCCGCTATATCAAGTCCTTTCATCTGCCTGTGTTCAACGAAGCGCAGGTGAGTGTAATGGTGAAGGCGCTGCAGAACGGGAAGAGGGACGGTTCGCTCGCTACCCACTACGAGCATCTACAACATCTGAAACAGCGAAATGATCCTTTGGCAAAACACTTTTGCCCGCGTTGTGGAAGCGCTTTTGAAATTCGCATCCGTAAGACAGGTGCCAGAGCAGGAGAGCGATTTTGGGGCTGCAGCGCTTACCCCAAATGTCGAGCGAAACAGGACTTGGACTAGTTCCTCAAGCACTTCGCCGTGTAAAGCCACGGATGAGAACAATGATGTACCGGGGTGCGGACGTCTTCTGCCATCAGAGCGCTCCAGCCATCAGTAGCCGTTCGCCGAAGCCGATATTTGACAGGGTTCAATATTTTTTTACCGAGTCTTGGAGCGTGCGCGCATGAGCTTCAACGGGCGGGTCCTTGGGTTCCTCAGTGATTGGCTTATCGTCGCCCATGGATTTGCGGAACCCTCTGATCGTATCGCCGATATCCGCCCCCAAACCTTTCAGACGCCTGGTTCCGAACAGCATGACCACGATCAGCAGGATGATCAGGAGTTTTCCGGTACTGAAGCCACCTAATCCCATTGTCTGTACTCCGTAGCAAGTGAGTAATCCGTTCGGCAGCGGGGCCGGTGGAGGAACATTCCTCTGCCGGCGCTAACCGCGAATCGTGTTATTTGACGACGTAGAATTTACGTACATAAATGCTGCTATGCCAGGCACATGGGGCACCTCGGGGCACAAATACCGTATCGCCGGTGTTGACCTTCAGATCGATCCCGTCCGCCAGCTGGAGAGTGACGCTGCCTTCAATCAGATGCATCAGTTCATGCAGCAGGTGCGGTCTCGCCCCGCGGGTATAGGGTGTCGAGTCCCAGACGCCGATGCGCAGGTTGGTCGGTTCTTCGACAAGCAGATTGTTCGAGCGACATTGCGGTGCCGGGCTGATCAGAATTTCCGGACCCGGTGCCGCCGAGGGCGAGAGCAGGGTTAGCGGGGGGAGCGCTGTGAGCCCGGGATGGCGCTCTTCAACGGGCTGGGTATCCGCGCAGAATGCCCAAAGAGAATCGGGTTGCGCCTCGATCTGCAGCGACGTGCCGCGGGCGATCACCGCGCTGTCACCGGGATTGAGTTGGAGCGTGCAATCCTGGCTCTGCAGGCTGACACGTCCTGCGTGAACCACGATCATTTCGCTGTAGGGATAGTCATCGATGCTGAATTGTCCGCTCGCCTGGACCACGCCAGCAGCAATGTCCTGCGGCCCGTTATAAGCAATGTGCCTGTCGAAAGGGTCGTTGATCCCCAACGAACCGGGAGTGAATTTTGTTGGGACGGGACTGCCGTCGGCGTGTGCCAACAGCACTGCAGTGGGCTCGAGCATGAAGGTGTTTCTCCAGGAAAATGCATCGTATGGCGTTGGATGTAACGGTGCGGTTTGTCAGCCGATGGCCTGAGTCACCAAAGCAAACTGGTGCACTGCGCCGATAGCCTGCGGTGGGGTGCCACGAGCCATTTGTGCGACGCTGTCGACGCGCTTCAGCCCGGCCTCTTCCAGCCAAGGGGCCAGACCGCTGTCGGACGGTATGTCCATGCGCACGAAGGCGTCCGGCACTTGGGCCAGCAACACCGCGATCAAATGCTTGGCCTGTTGTGGATTTTCGGCGATGACCGGGCCGATATAGCGGCCTCGGCCGAATTGACGCAGCAGGGCGAAAGTGCGCAGCTGACCATCGCGCTCGATACCGACCGAGTGTTCGACACTGTCGAACAGATCATTGAGCACGGCGTGTCTGTCCAGGCCGCTGCCGGCGTTGGCCAGTTCAATCTGGTCGCTCCGATCGGTTTCGGTCAGCGGGCGGCAGCGCTCACCGGCTGCCAGGTCATTGGGTGCAGGAACCCGCGCGTGCCCCTGATGTTGTTGAATATGGCCAAACTCAATGAACCCCTGGCTGGCATAAAGCGGGGCGCCGGCCAGCGTCGCATTGAGCACGGCGGTACGCGATCCGCAAGCCTCAAGTGCCAGCTCCATCAGCTTGCGACCTATACCCTGGCCCTGGTACTCATCACTGACGATCACCAGGCCGATAGTGGCGTAATTTCCCTGTGCACAGGTGAACGCGGTACCGATCAGGCGTCCTGCGTCTTCTACGACAAAACCCTGCGCAATGCGCTGCAACATGGCCCAGTCTTCCAGGCGGTGGGGCCACTTCAACTGCACGGACAAGGCATGGGCCGACGCCACATCGGCCGGGGTCATGGGGCGATAGATATAGGCCGGGCGTTGCGAAATGGACATGGCAGGTCTCCATTGACAGGAAGCGTAATCGGTCGGATTTCTCCGCGGAAAGGCTTTGTATCTCACCTGCGGAGAGGCCTGACAATAGGCACGGATTGATTCGGCAGATTCCGTCAGCGACCGCTCTGCGGGCCACAGTTACTGCTCAAACACGCATCGGGATCGGCAGCAAATACCGCGTCGGTTTTTCACGATGCGGGTCAAAGCGAAAGAGTTAATAACTTCGCTCGCGGTCAACCTGGCCAAGCATTGATTCACCGCGTTGATGCCGACGAATATTCTCCAGCAACACGCCAAACGCGCTTTCTGGCTGAGTCATCGCAGCGATATGCGGAGTCAGTAATATCTGCGGATGGTGCCAGAAGGGATGATCCGGCGCGGCCGGCTCCTGTTCCAGAACGTCGAGCACCGCCGCGCTGAGCTGGCCGCTGGCCAGAGCCTCAAGCAGATCCTCTTCTATCAGGTGCCCACCGCGGCCCATGTTGACCAAGGCTGCACCTTTGGGCAGGCGCTGGAACAATTCACGGTTGAGAATTCCTCTGGTCTGCTCGGTCAAGGGCAGGACACAAAGCACGATGTCGCACTGGCCGAGGAAGGCCGGAAGTTGCTCGGCACCGGCAAAACAGTCCACCCCGGCGATGCGATGCTCGCTGCGTGCCCATCCCGACAGAGCGAAACCAAAAGTCTGCAAGGTGGCCAGAATCTGTTGCGCCTGCGTGCCGAGGCCCATCACGCCCACCCGACGTTTGGCGGCCGGTTGCAGCAGGTGAGCCTGCCAGCACCGAGCCATTTGTTGCTGGCGATAACGGAGCATATCCCGGTGCAGGCTCAGCACCGCAAAACTGGCGTATTCGCACATGCCCCGGGTGATGCCTGGGTCGAGTAGACGTACCACCGGCAAGGTCGCTGGCAAGCGATCAAGGTCAAGCTGATCGACCCCGGCCGACAAGGCGAACAGTACTTGCAGGTTGGGCAACAAGGTATCGAGATCGTCCGGCGCCTGCCAGGCCGCCAGGTAGCGAATTTCCTTCGGATCGCCGATGTCCGGCCAGGCACGCCATTCGATATCTGGAGCGTGCTCGGCGAACAGGCGCTTCCATTGTTCGCCGCGCACCGGATCAGCTTTATAGAGCAGGGCCATGGGTAACTTCTCGCATGAAATAGTGAACATCAAGCATGCCCGAGTGGCAGAGCAGGATATGTCGAAAGATTCTGCTTGAACGCATTTCGCTGCGTTGTATGGAGCACCTGTCAGCAGATTCCATGGGCGCTGGCAACCGCTGAAGGATTCTGCTGTTTGCCGGGGTGAAAACAGTCGATCCCGATTTCTCAGAGGCCAAGTTCGGCTTAGACAATTGCGTCGAAAGCTTAACCTGTGAACCACATCGCAGCCGCTTTCCGGTTGCCAGACCCACTGTGAGAGATGCCAATGAACAGTAAAGTCGAAGAAACCCCGAGTTTGCTCCGTCAACGCGATCAATTCGTGCCACGGGGTTTGGTCACCGCGCACCCGCTGGTTATCGATCGAGCCCAAGGTTCCGAGGTGTGGGATGTCGATGGGACGCGCTACCTGGACTTCGTCGGCGGCATCGGTGTGTTGAACATCGGCCACAATCACCCGAAGGTGGTCGCGGCGGTGCAAGCCCAATTGCAAAAGGTCAGCCATGCGTGCTTCCAGGTAGTGGCCTACAAACCCTATCTCGACCTGGTACAGCGTCTGTGCGAATTGGTCGGTGGTCGCGAAGCCTATAAGGCAGCACTGTTTACCTCCGGCGCAGAGGCCGTGGAGAACGCGGTGAAAATCGCCCGCGCGCATACCAATCGCCCGGCGGTCATCTCCTTTCGTGGCGGTTTCCATGGGCGCACGTTGCTCGGTACGACCCTGACCGGCATGAGCCAACCCTACAAACAGAACTTCGGACCCTTCGCACCCGAGGTTTTCCATACCCCGTACCCTAACGGCTATCGCGGTTTCACCAGCGAAATGGCCCTGCAAGCCCTGAATGAATTACTGGCGACCCAGGTGCCTGCGGACCGGGTAGCGGCGATCATCATTGAGCCGGTGCAGGGCGATGGAGGCTTCCTCTCCGCGCCGCCGGAGTTTCTCCAGGCGCTGCGGGCTCTGACCGAACAACATGGCATCGTACTCATTCTCGATGAAATTCAGACCGGCTTCGGCCGCACCGGCAAATGGTTCGGTTTCCAGCACGCAGGCATTCAGCCGGATCTGGTCACCGTGGCCAAGAGCCTGGCCGGTGGTTTGCCGATCTCGGGCGTGGTGGGTCGTGCACACATCATGGACGCGCCATTACCCGGCGGTCTCGGCGGTACTTACGGCGGTAACGCCCTGGCTTGCGCGGCGGCGCTGGCGGTGATCGACGCCTACGAACAGGAGCAATTGCTCGCGCGCGGTGAAGTATTGGGCGAACGCTTGCGTCAGGGCCTGCTGCGCTTGCAGGCACGTCACCCGCGGATTGGTGACGTACGCGGTACTGGCTTCATGCTGGCGATCGAACTGATCAAAGACGACGAGGCCCGCAGCCCCGATGCCGAACTCACCCAGCAACTGATCGATCAGGTCCGGATGGGTGGGCTGTTGGTGATCAAATGCGGCGTGTACCGTAATGTGCTGCGCTTCCTTGCGCCTCTGGTCACCGAAGAGGATCAAATCGACGAAGCGCTGGCGATTCTTGAGGCGGCATTGTTACGCGTGTTGAATTAATCTCAGGCTTCAGTTGGCGCAACGTAGCATTGCGCCAACCGGGCATTTGAAACGCATGGATTGATGAAATGCATCATGGGAGGCAACACACCATGTACCTGACTGATTATCGTGCACTGCTGATCGATTGCGATGAAGTCCTGGTCGATCGGGATTCCGGTATCTGGACGGCCCTGCAACCGGTGCTCGAAAACCATCCGGGCGTGCTGGGCAGGGAAGAGGTATTGGCTGAGTTTGACGAGGCAGTGCGCATGCTCTATCCACGTTTTTCCGAGTTGGGTTTCAGTGGCTTATTGTGCTTTGCCCATCGCCAGTTGGCAGAGCATTTCGGGCTGAAGACCCGTTGGGAGGACGGGATGAGTTTCGCCCGATCGGTGGGCAACTGGTCGCTGTTCGAGGATGCGCCCGGTGCCATGTTGTATCTGCGCAAATTCTATCGACTGCTGGTGTGCTGCGATCGTGACGCCGAGGATCGCGAACAGCTTTGTGAGCGTTTGGGGATTACGCCCGAAGACTTGCTTTCCCGAGTCAGCAAGCCACTGGAGGACAGCGTCTGGTTGCAGGACAATAACCTGCAAGCCAAAGATATCCTGCAGGTCTCCAGACCTCCTGTCGAGCCGCCAAAATCGGCTGGTTTGTGCCTGATTTGTCGTGGCCATGGCAACGATACCCAACAATGTCCTGCGGATTTTTGCATTAATAGCATGGCCGACCTGGTCGCTCAGCATCAGCAATCCTTACACCGGTGATTTTGTTATAACCTCTGTACATCCGAACGGCATCAAGAGGTACGCGATGGAAGGTTTGATCAAACTGGACCGCATTGATATCAGTATCCTGGTTGAGCTGCAAAAAGACGGCCGAATGACTAACGTCAGTCTGGCCGATGCGGTGGGTCTGTCGTCCAGCCCTTGCTTGCAACGGGTCAAGCGACTTGAGTCGGCCGGCTATATTTCCGGTTACAGAGCCCATCTCAATCTTGCCAAGATCACCGACTCGGTGACGGTATTTACCGAGATCACGCTCAGCGACCACAAGCGGGAGGACTTCGCCAAGTTCGAGTCCAATATCCGTTTGGTCGAGGAGGTGCTCGAGTGTCACTTGATCAGCGGCGGTTACGATTACCTGGTGCGTTTCATGACCTGCAGCATCCAGCATTATCAGGAAGTGATGGAAGGTCTGCTGGACAAGAACATCGGTATTTCCAAGTACTTCAGTTACATCGTCATCAAATCGCCGGTCCTGAAAGATGGGGTTCCGCTGCGTAGACTATTGCGTCACTGATGCCGCTTTGATCACACGCGTTAATTTCTGCTTATCGCTTTTGGCGCCAGCAACCGTTCAATGGCGCCACTCACCATGTTTTCCATCAGCTTATCGCGCTCTTGTTCATCCATCGAATAGTGCATCAGCCAACTGGGCGCGCTGTTGAGCAAGGCGGCAATGGCATGACCGGTAGCCAACAGACCCTGTTCACTGAGTCGGGGGCGGACGCCAAGCATCAGCAGCAACTTGCGTTCGTACTGCTCGCGCAGTTGCCGGACCCGTTCCTGCTGCTCTTCATTCAGGCAGCCGCTGTCGCGCTCCACCAGACGAAAATGCCAGGGCATCTCCCGATGCAGATTCAGGTGCGCGCGGATCAATTGGTTGAGTCTGTCGCGTTTTGCCGGGGCCGTTTGTTCGATGCGCCCCAGGGTGGCCAGCAGCTCTTCGTAGAACTCCTCGATCAGGTCAAGCAGCATGTGCTGCTTGCTGGGGTAATGGTGATACAGCGAGCCCGGGGCGAGCCCCAGGCAGGTCGCGAGCTCACGCATGCCGACCTGACCGAAACCCTTGCTGGCAAAGAGCTCCAGCACCTTGTCCCGGTACTCGGCGAAGCGCGAGCAACGCTCAGGCGTAGGCATGGAAGCCGCGCCCCGTTTTGCGTCCCAGGTAGCCGGCGGCGACCATTTCCTTGAGCAGTGGAGCGGGGCGGTATTTGCTGTCGTTGAAGCCGTCGTAGAAGGCTTCAAGGATTGCCAGCACGGTGTCCAGGCCGATCAGGTCCGCCAATGCCAGCGGGCCGATCGGCTGGTTGCAGCCCAGGCGCATGCCGGCGTCGATGTCTTCGGCGCTGGCCAGGCCTTCCTGAAACACCAGGATCGCTTCATTGATCATCGGCACCAGAATCCGGTTGACCACAAAACCCGGACGGTTGCCGGCAGTGATGGCGGTTTTGCCGAGTGTGGTCGCCATGTCCAGCGCCAAGGCGTGGGTGGCATCGCTGGTTTGCAGGCCACGAATCACTTCGATCAGGCCCATGACCGGCACCGGGTTGAAGAAATGCAGACCGATGAAGCGCTCAGGCTGACTGACGCTGGCCGCCAATTGGGTAATGGACAGCGATGACGTGTTGGAGGCGATCACACAGTCGGCGCTGACCTGCGCGGCGATTTGTTGCAGCACGCGCAGTTTCAGATCGAGGTTTTCGGTGGCGGCTTCGATCACCATTTGCACGTTTTGCAGGCTTTTGTAGTCGGTACTGGTGCGAATCTTGTCGAGGGCCGCGAGCTTTTGCTCGTGCGTCAGCGTGTTTTTGACGACCTGCCGATCGAGGTTTTTATCGACGGTCGCGATTGCCTTTTGCAAGGCACTCTCGGAGATGTCGATCAAGGTCACGTTGAAGCCGGCCAGGGCGCAGACTTGCGCGATGCCATTGCCCATGGTGCCGGCGCCGATAACGCCAATGTTCTGCAGATTCATGTTCATGTCCTTGTGATCAAACCCGCTCGAACAACACGGCGATGCCTTGGCCGCCGCCGATGCACATGGTCGCCAGGGCATAACGGCCTTGGCAGCGATGCAGCTCGTGAATGGCTTTGGTGGCGATGATCGCGCCAGTGGCGCCCACTGGATGGCCCAGCGAGATGCCCGAGCCGTTGGGGTTGACCTTCTGTGGATCGAAGCCCAGCTCTTGCGCTACGGCACAGGCCTGGGCGGCGAAGGCTTCGTTGGACTCGATCACATCAAGGTCGGCAACGGTCAGACCGGCGCGCTTGAGCACCAGGCGGGTGGCGGGAATCGGTCCCAGCCCCATCATCGAAGGTTCAACGCCTGCATGGGCATACCCCACCAGTCGAGCCATGGGCTTGAGGCCTTGTTCCTGAACAGTTCGGGCCGTGGCCATGATCAGTGCGCCGGCACCATCATTGAGGCCCGATGCGTTGCCGGCGGTGACGCTACCGTCCTTTTTGAAAGCGGGTTTCATGCGGCTCAATTGCTCGGCGTCGACCTCGGCCCGAACATGCTCATCCGTCGCAAACGACACCGTTCCTTTACGGGTCGCTATTTCGATCGGCACGATCTGCCCGGCAAAACGCCCTTCGGCAATCGCTCGGGCAGCACGCTGCTGGCTGAGAAGCGCCAATTCATCCTGGGTCTGGCGTGTAATACCATAGTGCTCAGCGATATTTTCAGCGGTGATACCCATGTGGAAACCGGCAAACGGGTCTTGCAGTGCTCCAAGCATGTAGTCGACGGCCTGCATGTCGCCCATTCGTGCGCCCCAGCGCGCCTGCGGCAGCAAGTACGCGCCTCGGCTCATGGACTCGACGCCACCTGCCAGCGCAGCGCCCGCATCCCCCAGCATCAAACTTTGCGCGGCACTGACAATCGCCTGCAAACCCGAACCGCAAAGGCGGTTGACGTTGAACGCAGGAGTCTCTTTCGTCAGGCCGGCATTCATCGCCACAACCCGGGAGATGTAGGCATCGCGTGCCTCGGTCGGGATCACATGCCCCATCACCGCATGGCCGATGTGTTCGGGCGCCAGGCCAGATCGTTCGATAGCGGCGCGGCACACGTCGGTTGCCAACTGAATAGGCGGCACATCCTTGAGTGAACCGCCAAAGCTGCCGATGGCAGAACGGACGGCGCTCACTACAAAAATATCGGAATGGTTCATGTCGGCTCTCTGAATAGGTCTTTTTTGTTGGGCACGAGTCTAGAATCAGCAGCGCCACTGGCCTATGCCAAAACTGTTCAAGGGTGATGGCGTTTTTTGCCATGTTCAGATGTGACGAGAGAGGCATTCAAATGCGGGAAACGGATTCGGTGGCGGTTTACTTCATGTACCCCATGATCCATGCGTTGCGTGAGGAACCGCAGCGTCTGCGGTCGGTACTTGAACAGGTGGGCATTGATCCGGCACTGATGGACCAGCCGACGGCACGGGTGCCGGCCACGGCGTTCGCCGCGTTGTGGCTGGTGCAGATTCGTGAGTTGAACGACGAATTTTTCCAGTTGGACTCACACGGCATGCCGCCGGGCAGTTTTGCCTTGATCTGTCGGGCATTGATTCAGGAGCCGACGCTGGAAAAAGCCATGCGTCAGTGCTTAGCCAATTTCGCCCTGTTCCTGCGTGATTTTCGCGGCACGTTGAGCGTGCGTGGCAAGCGTGCGGTCATCAGCTTGCAAACCTGTTCGCAGAACAGCGAGGTCAGCCGGTTGGGCGAAGAAACGTTTCTGGTGTTGATGATCAGTCTGCTGTGCTGGCTGGCCGGACGGCGCATTCCTATCGATCGGGCAGACTTTCGTCATCAACGTTTGTCGCTGCGTGATGATGCCTTGCTCTGGGGGCCCAACCTGACCTTTGGCACCGAACGCACCGAAATCGAGTTCGCCAGTGACTACCTGCGGCTGCCGGTGATTCAAGACCTGGCGTCGCTGAAAGTGTTTTTACGCACCGCACCGCAATGGCTGGTGATCCGCTTCCGCAACCAGCATGGGCTGGCGTCGCAGGTTCATCAGCGCCTGCGCCACAGCCATTACAGCGAATGGCCGACCTTGCAGGCCTTCGCCCTGGAACAGCACCTGAGCCCCAGTACCTTTCGCCGGAAGCTGGGGCGAGAAGGCTGTTCGTATCAGGAAATCAAGGATGAAGTGCGGCGCGCGGTGGCGTTTGAACGGTTGCGCCAGAGCAAGGCGAGCATCAGCGATATTGCTGAACAGTTGGGATTTCAGGAACCGAGTGCGTTTCATCGGGCGTTCAAGAAGTGGACGGGGGAGAGCCCGGGGCGGTATCGGGCGCGGTTTCAGGAGCGTTCTGAATGAGCCCTGCTCGCTGGCCTGTCACTGATGACCATGATGGTTATCGTGGTGATCTGGGGCGCGATCCTGCGAGGGCATGCGACTGGCTTTGCATCTCTCGTTCGAGAAAATCAATGAACGCGCGCACCTTCGCATTTAAAGCCGATCGCTCAGTGACGCAGGCATAGATGTCCATTGGCTCAGGCTCTGCGCAAGCTGCGTTGCGACTGCCCGTCTCGAACAAGGGTAGAAGTCGGCCGCTGTCGATCAGTGGCTGAGCGATAAAGCTTGCGAGGCGTGCGATCCCACCGCCGTTTACAGCAATCTGCGCGATAGTATCAATGTCATCGCAGACGAAGCCCGGGTTTACTTTGGCCTCGAAGCGGCTGCCGTTGAGTACAAAGGTCCAGGGCAGAAAACGACCATCAGTTGGATAGCGAAAGACAAGGCAAGTGTGTTGCTTCAGCTCCTCAAGGTTTGTCGGTATGCCCGCGCGGTCGAGATACGCGGGTGACGCACAGAATACGAAAGGAAACGAAGCGATGCGCCGGACGATGAGCTGATCGTTCAGCTGTGCTTCGATACGGATACTGATGTCAACGCCCTCCAGCCGATGATCAACGCTGCGATCCGTACTGATCAGTTCGATGTCGATACGCGGATAGGCGTCCTTGAACGCGGGCATTAATGGCGCGAGTACACGACGTCCAAATGCCGCTGTGGTGGCGATGCAAAGTGGTCCCTGCGGCTTGGTGCCGACCGTGGCAGCTTGCGAGGCGAGATCGATATCGCGCGGAATGTAGCGCACCTTCTCGAAATAGCGCGTGCCGCTTTCGGTGAGCGCCATGCTGCGGGTTGTACGAGAGAGCAGGCGCACGCCCAAGTGAGCTTCGAGTCGCGTGATACTCTGGCTGACCGCAGCGGCGCTCATGCCTTGGGCACGGGCCGCCGCCGCGATGCTGCCGTTTTCCACCACACGGATATAGGTATTGATCAAACCAAGAATATCCATCGGGTCCTCGCGCTCGATTCGTTGATTTTGCTTAAGAAAGATTCAAGCATAACGCGTCTACCGGCGTGTTCGGCAGCTTGTTAGGTTAGCCGCTCTCGCTACTGACGATTGACAAGGCTTAAATCGATGACCGATAGAACATCTAGAAATACTGCACGTTTTCGCTTGCCTAAACACGCGACGCCTTACGTTTTTGCGCTTTACATGGCCACTATCATGGCGTTTCTCATGTGTCTCGTCATCACCCTCGCGGAATTCGGAGTAGATGAGCATTACCTGGAAAATGTGATGAATGCGTATCGGGTGGCAATGCCTTCGGCGTTC
This sequence comes from Pseudomonas sp. PGPR40, assembly GCF_022014505.1. Taxonomy (NCBI): domain Bacteria; kingdom Pseudomonadati; phylum Pseudomonadota; class Gammaproteobacteria; order Pseudomonadales; family Pseudomonadaceae; genus Pseudomonas; species Pseudomonas sp. PGPR40. Next base: position 196,938 of record NZ_JAKLSP010000006.1, read on the forward strand.
GTTTGCGTGCTCGTCGTGCGCCCAATCGTTGCGCGACTTGTGGCGTGGACCGTGCAGACTCATTGAGAGATCGGGTCGACGAAGTACGGCCTGTCGGTGCATGGGTATCTACACATCTATTGAGCTACAGAGATTCATTGCCGATGCTTGGTGCTTGGTGCTTGGTGCTTGGTGCTTGGTGCTTGGTGCTTGGGAGTACATATCCGTTTCTGCGGTCACGGCCGCTGACGGTTTCGCTTTTACAGCGAGTCACTTGGAAAAGCCCCAAGTAACCAAGGGCTCTTGCCCCGCCATTCGGTGCCTCGCTTAGGCTCGGCATGCCCTCACTCCGGCATTGCTCCGGGGGCCCGCTGCCATCGGCCATCCATGGCCGGGGGCAGCTACCGCGGCATCCTTGCCGCGGTGCCCCCTCCGCAATACCTGCGTTCGGCCTCTGGGAAAGGGGCAAGCAGATCAGGATCAAAAGCCAAAGCAACGGCAACGGCAAGATCAACAGCTTCGCGAGCAAGCCCGCTCCCACAGTTTGATCGGGGTACATTCGGGGAAGATCCGTCGGCTGACAGGCCGCCATCGCAGCGATGCGGCGACCCGATAAGCCAGCCACAAAAGTCAGCCCCCATCCACTCTGCTTCTCACCACTCAACAGGCCGAGCGTTAGCTCGCCTGCAGCTGTTGATCTTGATGCACCGCACCCTCGAGAGGCCGAGTGGAGGTTCTGCGTAGTGGGCAACCCGGCATGGATGCCGGGTTAGCCGCGCACGGCCATGGATGGCCGATCGCGGCGGGCCCACGGAGCAGGACCGGAGCGAGGGCATGCCGAGCCCAGGCGAGGCACCGAACGACAGGGGCAAAGAGCCCTTGGTTACTTGGGGCTTTTCCAAGTGACCCGCCGTAAGGGCGGAACCCTAAGCGGCCGTGACCGCAGAAACGGATATGTACCCCATCAAACTCGGAAAGATGTGTAGATACCCATGCTGGCGGGTGCCGACCATCGGATTGCCATAAGTGAAGGGAGGCCGCACGACGAAGTGCTATTTGGCCAGTAACCTACACCACAAACCTCTCATCAACCCCGCGATAAGGGCGACAGCACGTCATAGAGCATCCTGGCGTCGTCGCCGATCACTCGCGCTCCTCACCGCCGGGTCGTTGCAGCGGGTTGAGGCGATCCGGCCAATGGCTACACACAGTCGTTCGGCATGATCTAAGCTCCAGAAGATGGTTTTCCCGAGCAGGGGTTTCAATGCGAAGCACACCTGAAAACAGTCTGAAAAATGCGTTGAAAGCCTGTAGAGACAGCTTTATTTCTGTTGGCTTTTTCAGCTTTTTCATCAATGCGCTAATGCTCGTTCCTACTTTCTACATGCTTCAGGTGTATGGGCGAGTGATGGCCAGCGGAAGCCTGACAACCCTGGCAATGCTGACGTTGATCATGACTGGGCTGATCATCACGCTCGGCTCCCTGGAATGGATCCGTTCGCGGATCATGGTTCGGGTCAGTACCCGACTGGATGTGTTGCTCAGTCGCCAGGTCTATAAAGCCAGTTTCAAACGGGCCCTGGACAGTGGTGGCATGGATGCGTCGGCCCAGTCGCTCAACGACTTGACGGGCTTGAGACAGTTTCTCTCCGGCAACGGTTTGTTCGCCTTTTTCGATGCGCCCTGGTTGCCAATCTACATCGCTGTGATGTTCATGTTTCATCCCTGGTTTGGCTGGGTAGCGACGGGCAGTGCGCTGTTGTTGTTATTGCTCGCGTTTATCAATGAGAGGCTGACGGGGCCGGCACTGGCCCAGGCCAACAAGGAACATATCGGTGCGACGCTCTACACCACGAAAAATCTACGCAACGCTGAAGTCATCGAGTCTATGGGCATGCTTGAAACCCTGATGGACCGTTGGGGACTTCGTCAAAGAAACGTCCTGTTGCTGCAGGCTGAGGCAAGCGACAGAGGTGCCATAATCAGCACGCTTTCCAAGACCTTCCGGATCCTGGTGCAATCACTGATCCTTGGCCTGGGGGCGTACCTGGCCGTGGACCATCAAGTGGGGGCCGGCCTGGTGTTTGCCGGGGCCGTGCTGCTCGGGCGCGCATTGGCCCCCATCGATCTGATCATCGGCAGTTGGAGGGGCTTTATTGCGGCCCGCTCGCAATACCGCCGTCTCAACGAGATCCTCGATAAACAACAGGCTCAGCCCGAGCGTATGTCATTGCCTGCGCCTCAGGGGCACGTGCAGGTGGAGAATCTGGTCGTCGCGGCACCTGGCTCGAAAACCCCGATCATCAACAACATAAGTTTCAGCGTACCTGCCGGCTGCGTTGTCGGCATCATCGGTCCAAGTGCCGCGGGCAAGTCCACCCTGGCCAGGGCACTGATAGGGGTATGGGCGCCGCTGCATGGCGTGGTCCGGCTCGATGGCGCCGACATCAGCGCGTGGGACAAACATGAACTCGGGCCGTATATAGGTTATTTGCCCCAGGACATTGAGCTATTCGAAGGCAGTATCAGCGAGAACATTGCCCGCTTCGCCGAGGTCGACTCGGTGAAAGTCATTCAGGCTGCCAGGACCGCTGGCGTTCACGAAATGATTTTGCTGTTGCCCGATGGCTACGACACCGTCATTGGCAGCGAGGGCCTCATGCTGTCGGGAGGCCAGCGCCAGCGCATCGGTCTGGCCCGTGCGCTGTATGGCAACCCGCGGCTGATTATTCTCGACGAGCCCAACTCCAATCTTGACGAAGTCGGTGATCGCGCCCTGGTGGCAGCCATCCAGCAGCTCAAGCAGACCGGCGCAACCCTGTTTGTCATTACCCACCGAACCAACATCGTGTCGCAACTTGACCGGCTCATGGTGATGAACGCAGGGGTTATCAGTCTCTACGGGCCACGCGAGCAGGTGCTCGCCGAACTCAATGCGCAGCAACAAAAGCACGCGCAAAAGCACGCCATGCCAGTAGGCGTCAGCATGGCTTCGGTCGATACCAGCAAGGGCGATACCGATGAACCCTACGATGCCCAGTCGTCAAATTGAAAGCTTCGCCGGCCTGCCGACATCTGATCGAAAAGCACGCCGCCTGGGCATTGGTATTGTAGGGGTGACCTTCGGCCTGTTCGGCACCTGGGCGGCGCTCGCGCCCCTCGACGGTGCCGCTTACGCGCCGGGGGTGGTCACCGTGCAGACTTACCGCAAAACGGTCCAGCATCCTGAAGGGGGCATCGTCAAAGCGGTACTGGTCCATGACGGTGACATCGTCAAGCGTGGCGATCCGCTGATTATTCTTGATGATGCCCAGTTGCGCTTCGAATACGAGATAACCCGAGGCCAGCTGGTCGCGACCAGAGCCATGGAGGCAAGGCTCAGAGCCGAGCGCGATACACAGTCGGCGATCAGCTTTGGGGAGATAGCCGATACCGAGAGTCTGCGAGGAGTGGAAGCGCGCCAGGGCGAGACCCAGGTATTCAACGCCCGGCAGGGCTCGCGGCTGGGTCAGATCTCGGTGTTGCGCGAACGCATTGGTCAGTTGAATCAACAGATCAAGGGACTGGAAGCGATGATTGCTGCCAAGGTTCATCTGGAGAAATCCTACAGCGGTGAAATCGTTGAATTGACCGACCTGCTCAAGCAAGGGTTCGTTGACAAACAACGTCTGCTCGATCAGGAACGCAAGCTGGGGATGCTCAGGTCGGAGGTGGCTGATCACCGTTCCGCTATTAACAAGACTCGTCTGCAGATCAATGAAACACAGCTGCAGATACTGCAAATCGACAAGGATTTCAGTACCGAGGTGGTCAAAGAGCTGGCCGAGGTTCAGACCAGGATGTACGACCTGCAAGAGAAAACCTCGTCCCTGGAAGACCGGCTCAGTCGCATCGTCATTCGCGCACCCGACGCGGGCATGGTGATTGGCATGACGGTGCACACCATAGGGGGTGTCGTGAGTCCGGCGACGCCGCTGCTGGATATCGTGCCATCGGTTTCCGAGCTGGTCATAGAGGCCCAGGTGGCGCCGGTGGATATTGATCGCGTCGCCATCGGCAAGCGTGCCGATATCCGTTTCGGCGCGTTCAATAGCTCGACCACTCCCGTGATCGAAGGCGAGGTCAGTAGCGTATCGGCTGACCGGCTGGTCAACGAAAAGGCCGGGACGGCCTATTATCTGGCGCGGGTCCGGGTAACCGAGGAGGGCGTGCGCACCTTGGGTGAGCGTAAGTTGTTGCCGGGGATGCCGGCGGACGTCTTGATCATCACCGGGCAACGCACATTGTTGCAGTACTTGATGCAGCCGGCTCGCGATGCCATGGCTCAATCGATGATCGAGGAATAACCATGAGCGCATCGACAGTTCTGCTGGGCGGTGCATTCATGCTTGCAGCAGGTGCCGTCCTGGCGCAAACCGCTGCAGCGACGCCTACCGGGGTCAGTGCCTCGACGTTTTCCACCGACCTCATGCAGTTGTATCGTGAGTCACGGCTGGAAGATCCGCGCGTTTTGGCCTCCTATGCGCAAGCGCAGGCGGGCAAGGAACATCAGCGCGAGGCTATGGGTGCGCTGTTCCCGCAGGTATCGCTGAACGCCGGGACGAATCGGATTCATCAGGAGAGCGACCTGGTGGAGCAGAGTTACGACAGCGAAAACTACAGCCTGGTGCTGCGTCAGTACCTCTACAACAAGGCCGCGTGGGAGAACTACCAAAAATTCAAAAGCCTGGCCAAGCAGTCCGAATCGCAAGCGCTGGATGCCCAGGCCGAGGCCACAGTGGACTTGGCGGAGCGTTACTTCACCGCGTTGGCGGCCGAAGATGAACTGGAGTTGGTGAGGGCCGAGCGTCGAACCACGCAAAAGAGTCTGGACCGAGTCAATGCACTGTACGAAAAGCAGCTGGCAATGGTGACCGATCAACTCGACCTCAAGGCCCGGGTAGATTTGCTGGCGGCGCAGGAACTGGATGCCCAGAACCAGGCCAGTATCAGTCGCGAGGCACTGGCAGAGATCGTCGGCAGGCCGGTCAAGGAGAAGCTCAACCGGATTCGCGATGATGTGCAACTACGGGTTTCGGCGCAGAGCCTGGAAAGCTGGGTCCGCGACGGTATAGCGCTAAACCCGGCGCTCAAGGCCAACGAGAGCAGTGTCGAAGCGGCAGGCGCAGCGTTGCGCAGCGGCAAGGGCGGGCACTATCCGACCCTGAGCCTTACGCTGAGCGCGCAGCAGACCAACGAGGGCTACAACAATGCCTTGGCGCCGCGCACCGACAGCTATGTCGCCGGTATTGGCGTTCAGGTGCCGCTGTACAGCGGCGGTTCGACCTCGGCGCGGGTCCGTGGGCTCTACCAGGATCAAATTACCGCCGAGCAGGAACTGGAAGCAATCCGGCGCCGGGTGGTCAAGGAGATCACTAGCGCTTACCTGACCGCCAATTCGAGCGGAGAAAAGATCAGTGCGAGCCGAAATGCCCTGGCCTCGGCACAGCTGTCGAGAGTGGCGGCGGAGAAAGCGCTCGATTACGGCATGGTCAATGCCGTCGATGTACTGACCAGCGTACGCAACGAATTCCGGGCTCGTCGTGACCTGCTCAAGACGCAATACGAATTCGTCACTAATGTCCTTACGCTCAATCGCTGGGCGGGAAAGCCGCCTGCCGAGGGTGTCGAAAGCGTTAATGGCTGGTTGAGCTCCGGCAGCTCCAGCCAAAACTTCACATCCCCCTGATTCTTTCCAAATAGCGACTGTATATTCCCGTCCCACTGAACGCCGATTTGAGCCATAACCTTCGGCAGGTGATGGTTGCTGGGGCGTTATCGCGCAAAAAACTCAAGCACTGTAGTAAGGCTGTTCTCGAGCGTCTCCAGGTATCTACATATCTTCCCTTTATGGTGTACATATCCGTTGCTGCGGTCATGGCGGCTGGCGGTTTCGCCCTTACGGCGAGTCACTTTCGAAAAGCCTGCGCGGCCCGGCGGAAAGTAACCAAAGCGCTCTTGCCCCTGTCGTTCGGTGCCTCGCCTAGGCTCGGCATGCCCTCGCTCCGGTCCTGCTCCGTGGGCCCGCCGCGATCGGCCATCCCTGGCCGTGCGCGGCTAACCCGGCATCCATGCCGGGTTGCCCACTGCGCAGAACCTCCACTCGGCCTCT